>JAERML010000019.1 GCA_016844425.1 Bacteroidota bacterium | reverse complement strand
TACTGTGCAAACACATGGGCAATGCCGTTTCCCATCGTGCCGGCACCGATCACTGTCACTGTTTTGATATTCACCTGCTGGATCCTGAAATTAGTTCATACGCTCAACAATCACGCCGGAGGCTTCTCCTCCGCCAATGCAGATGGCAGCAAGGCCACGTTTCATGTTGCGCTGCTCCAGAGCGTGCAGCAACGTAACAAGAATCCGAGCGCCGCTGGCACCGAGTGGATGCCCGAGCGCAATGGCACCACCATTTACGTTGACCTTATTCATGTCGAGGTCGAGGATTCTTCCCACGGCCAGAGCAACGACGGCAAAGGCCTCGTTAATTTCGAACAGATCAATATCCTCAATAGTCAATTGTGCCTTCTTGAGTACCTTGGGAATCACATCCGCTGGCGCGGTCGTAAACCAGAGCGGGTCTTTTGCATGCGACGCATACGAAACAATTTTCGCAATCGGTTTCAGGCCACGCTTCCGCGCCTCCTCCGCAGACATAATAATCAGTGCTGCCGCACCGTCGCTGATCTTTGAGGCATTCGCCGCCGTGACGGTTCCATCCTTCATGAATGCGGGCTTGAGTTTTGGAATCTTTGCAAAATCAGTCTTCGAAACATCCTCGTCATCGACAACAGTTGTGATTCCGGCCTTCCCACCGTCAATGTCCACTCCAACGATCTCCTTGGAGAACTTCCCCGACTTCTGCGCCTCCTGTGCACGCTTATAGCTGAGAATCGCAAAGTCATCCTGCGCCTCACGTGGCACCTGACATTCGCGGGCGCAGAGTTCGGCGGCATTGCCCATGAGCGAGTTGTTGTAGGCATCGAGCAAGCCGTCCTTCATCATTGCGTCGATGAGTTCCGCATTACCCATCTTATAGCCGGTGCGGGCCTTATCCAACAGATACGGCGCGTTCGACATGCTTTCCATGCCCCCTGCAATAATCGTATCTGCGTCCCCAAGCATCACGGACTGGGCGGCAAGTATAACTGACTTCAAACCGGAGCCACACACCTTGTTAACCGTCATACACTCTACGGATGACGGAAGTCCGGCATAGATCGCCGCCTGCCGCGCGGGCGCCTGTCCCAGGCCGGCCGAAATCACGTTACCCATGATCACTTCATTGATCTCTTCGTTTCCAAGATTCGCGCGGCGCACCGCCTCCTTGATTGCAAGAGCGCCAAGGCGGGGTGCCGTGAGAGAACTTAATGTCCCGCGAAACCCTCCGATCGGTGTCCGGCAGGCGCTGACGATAACTGCTTCATGCATGGGGGGACTCAGACTTATTCGTGTGGATGTTGTTACGATGTGCTGCATTGTACGGGAATATGGTCACAAAAACAAGGCTGCCATCATCCCAGAAACACGAATGCCCTCCGGCAGGAGGGCATTGCGCGTCGTTACGAGTATTCCTGTCAGCTGTTCATCGACTTCAAGAACTCTTTGTTCGATTTGGTGCCTCGCATCTTCTCCATCAAGAATTCCATTGCGTCGACGGGGTTGAAATCAGAGAGGAGCTTCCTCAATACCCATACGCGGCTCAGATCATCGGCGCTCAGCAGCAATTCCTCCTTGCGGGTTCCGGAGCGGTTGACATCCATCGCCGGGAAGATTCTCTTGTCGCTCAGCTTCCTGTCGAGCACGATTTCCATGTTGCCTGTGCCTTTGAATTCTTCAAAGATCACTTCGTCCATTCTGCTTCCGGTCTCAATCAGGGCCGTCGAAATGATGGTGAGGCTTCCCCCCTCTTCAATGTTACGCGCAGCGCCGAAGAAGCGCTTTGGTTTGTGCAGTGCGTTGGCATCGACACCACCGGAAAGGATCTTGCCGGAGTGTGGCACAACAGTGTTGTGTGCCCTCGCCAGACGTGTGATGCTATCGAGCAGGATAACAACGTCCCGCTTCGCCTCAACAAGGCGCTTCGCCTTCTCAAGCACCATGTCCGAAACCTGCACGTGACGCTCCGGTGGTTCATCGAACGTCGAGCTTACGACCTCGGCATTCACGGAACGTTCCATGTCCGTTACTTCTTCCGGACGCTCATCAATCAACAGGACGATAAGCTTGACCTCGGGATGGTTTCTGGAAATACTGTTTGCAATTTTCTGAAGAAGAATTGTCTTGCCGGCTTTCGGAGGAGAGACGATCATACCGCGTTGGCCCTTGCCAATTGGCGCAAGCAGGTCCATGATGCGCATCGAATATTCGCCCGGTGCGGTCTCAAGTTTGAGAGCGGAGTTTGCATACAGCGGCGTGAGGTTATCGAAGAGAACACGTTCGCGGATCGAGTCGGGGTTCTCGTCGTTCACGGCCTCCACACGAAGCAGGGCAAAGAACCGCTCCCCTTCTTTCGGAGGACGCACCTGACCGCTCACGCTATCCCCGGTTCTCAGGTTGAATTTCTTGATCTGGGACGGTGAGACGTAAATATCATCGGGAGAAGGGAGGTAGTTGTAATCCACCGAGCGGAGAAATCCGTATCCGTCCGGAAGCACTTCGAGCACTCCCCGGCTGAAGGTCAGCCCCCCCTGCTCGGTCTGTACTTCGAGAATCTTGAAGATCAACTCTTGCTTCCGGAGATCACTGTAGCCGGAGATATTCAGATCCTTTGCGATCTGATTCAGCTCGGCGATCTTCTTGGACTTTAGTTCCGCAATGTCCATTCCCATGGAGACAAAACCTTTCGACGTGAAGAATGATTCAAACGTCACCGCACCCGCGCGAAGAATACGATGGGTGCACAGAGATGAGCAACGGTGAAAGTGCTATTGGTTGGATGTAAGTCTGAGACTAACTGATGAGTTTGGAACAGGTGGAAATTCTAGAGATGGTTCCTCTTTAGCCAGGCTTGACGATACAAATATATGCCATTCGTTTAATATTGTCAAGCGTTTCTATTATTTGCCTGGGTCCTTTGCCAGGATCGCCATAGCCTCCCCGACGACATAGTGGGAACCGGTAATCAGGATGCGGCTTCCCCCTCTGGCCAGCCTTCGGGCGTTTCTAAGACCTTGCGCCACGCTTCCACCGTCAGCAACCCGAATTCCTGCCTTCCTTGCGGACATTGCCAGTTTGCCGAGGCGAAGTGCTCTTTTACTTGCAGGAACAACAGGGACCAGAAAGGTCATTACATGCGACAGTTCCCGGATCATGGCAGCATAGTCCTTATCTACCATCACTCCGAACACCACGATGAGACGAGTCAGTCCCCGACGTCTGAGCGTTTCAACGAGTGTTCGAATTGCGTCGGGATTGTGTGCAACGTCCATGATGTAACGCCTCTGGTCGCCAAAAGTTTCGAGCCGTCCGTGAAGCCCCGTGTTCTTCATAACACGAGCAAGTCCGCGCGCGACCGAAGTGCTTGTGACTATCTTAATCTGACGCCTCGTTTTCGGAAGGCCGTTGAGGACATCGATTGTTGAAACAGCCGTCTGCGCATTCCAAACCTGATGAGCGCCCGCCAGACCAAGAGGACACTTACGAATTCGAACGGTCTTTCCAAAACAATCAATGACCGGCGTCAGCCCTTCGACTTGGTTTTCGTGGACCGCGACCTTTCTCTGAGACTCGACCAGGTGTGTCCCCCTTTCCTTCGCCAGGGAACGAAGCGTATGGATCTCGTCTCTACCCATCCGGCCCACAACACATGGGACACCGTTTTTGATGATCCCACCCTTCTCGCGGGCAATCGCCTTCACGGTTCTGCCAAGGATTGCCGTATGGTCGAGGGCAATCGATGTGATGACGCTGACCACCGGCATCAGAACGTTCGTTGAATCCAGCCTTCCCCCCATCCCCGTCTCGACGACCGCAAGCTCGACATTCTCATCGGCAAAGTACCGAAATGCAATACAAGTAGTGGCTTCAAAAAATGTTGCATGTACCACTTCGATGAAAGGTCGCAGCATGCGGACATACTGAACGAGTCGGTCCTCCGGCATCTCCTTTCCGTCTATCCGGATCCGCTCCGTGAAACGGACCAGATGAGGAGAGGTGTACAAACCCGTGACATAGCCGGACTCCGTTCCGATCGACGCAAGGAACGATGCGGTTGAACCCTTGCCGTTTGTCCCGGCGATATGGATGGAAGGAAACTGGCGTTCTGGATTGCCGAGGGCTCTGAGCAGCATTGTTGTATTGAGGAGACCGAATTTCATCCCACGATGCTGAAGGCTGTACAGATAACGGAGCGTCTCGCGATAGGAATTCACGGTCAGAGGAGCGGGGTCATGGTGATTCGGCTAGAGCCAGGTGTCGAGAACCGATACTCCGGTGCGGGCGTCCAGTGAGCCGACAAGCGCGCCGGTGTCGTCGATCTGATGGTCAGCGCAATACTGCTCGATGCCTGCCGCGATCTTCGTTCCGGCAGCAGGGTCAATGAAGTTTACCGTTCCTACCTGGACTGCCGTTGCCCCAACCATGAGGAACTCGAGAGCATCGGTTGTATTCATGATGCCGCCGATGCCGATTACTGGAATCTGAACAGCACGCGCGGTTTCATACACCTTGGCCAGCGCAACAGGTTTGATTGCGGGTCCCGATAGGCCCCCCGTAACGGTCGAAAGGATTGGCTTTCGAGTCTTCACATCCACAGCCATGCCGATGAGCGTGTTGATCACAGAAACGGCATCGGCACCCGCACCTTCCACCGCCCGGGCAAAATCCGAGATGTGTGTCACGTTGGGTGTGAGCTTGATGATCAACGGTTTCTCTGTTCTCGCCCGCAGGCGACGAGTGATCTCTCCGGTGAGTTCGCAGCTCGTGCCAAAGCTGAGCCCACCTTCCTTCACATTCGGACAAGAGACATTGATCTCATAGCCGTCGACCCCTTCTACGCCTTCCAGTGTATCGAGAACCTCACAGTACTCTTCAATCGTGCTCGCCGCAATGTTTGCAATGATGGCCGTCTGAAGACTCCGGAGAAACGGCAGCTTCTCTACGATGAACCGCTGAACGCCGATGTTCGCTAACCCGATGGAGTTCAACATTCCACCGGCCGTTTCCACGATCCGAGTTGGAGGGTTTCCATCGCGGGGTTTCATGGAAAGTGATTTCATGATCAGCCCGCCCAACTCGCTGACGTTCATGAAATCGACGCACTCGTCCCCATAGCCGAACGTCCCCGACGCCGACAGCACGCGGTTCTTGAACTCCACTCCTCGCAATGTAAAGGATGTCTTGACCATCATCAGATCCTGATCTTGCGCACGTCGAACGTGGGCCCGTCTTTACACATCAGTGCGTACTTCCTCCCTTCCCCAACAAGTTCAACGGGGCAACCCTGACAGATGCCGAAGCCGCACCCCATCGGACCTTCGAGAGAAACTTCACACGGTATGTCTTCCGCAATCGCAAACACTCCCATTGCGCGCAGCATCGCAGTGGGCCCACAGGCAAAAATCTTGGGCCGCGGAATAGAACGCGACGACACGAGTTCCTTCACCAGACCGACGACGTTTCCGTGAAAGCCCTTGCTCCCGTCGTCCGTGGCAATGTGGAGGTTCCGCAGGTGACTTTCAACAAGCTGGGATGCTGAGCGCGCACCAAGGACGGTCATCAACTGTTTGCCGTTTCGCAGGAGTTCTCCGATCGAAATTGGAAGTGGAGCAACACCCAGCCCTCCACCCACAAGAATTGCCGTCTGGAAGTCTTCTCCGTTCAAGTTGAACGGAACGCCGAGCGGGCCAAGGACGTCGATCCAATCGCCGGAACGCTTGCGACTCAGCGCTGCGGTCCCCTTTCCAACCACATTGAAAATAATCTCCACATCCTCTCCTTCCACCCGATACACACTGAACGGGCGTCGGAGCAGCGGCTCGACTCCTTCATCCACCTTGACGTTGATGAACTGCCCTGCTCGAATGGAGGCACTGATCTCAGAGGAAGTGAATCTCAGGACGAAGATATTTTCAGTGAGGTGCTGGACTCCTCGAACGGGGCAGAGAGCCTGGATCATTGAGGCTTGGGGTTTTCTTCCAGTTCTTTGGATGGAGGTGGTGTGGATTCATCCGGTAAGCCCTTCCCTTTGCGAGGGTCCGCACGCTTGAGTGGGGCTTCATCCTCTTGTACTTGCTCTGGATCGCGCTTCACGTCCGGGATCATTTCCTCGGCCTTAACCGTGTCGCTGGCAGCTTTGTTCTGTTCGTTGCGGAAACGCTCCACCTCCGAAAGCTTCGGCCTGACGAGCGAGGCGTACTCCGACCCCGGGTAGAGGGCCACAAGAGTCTGATAATTGGCAATGGCGCTATCGGGTGTACCGCTGAAACGTTCGTGGATCCATCCAATTGCATACTGGGCCTTTGAGGCAATGCGTGATGTCGCATAGTCTCTGACGACGGCCCGGAACGTGTCAATGGCGGCCGTTACCTGGCCGGCTTCCAGAAGGTCCTCACCCCGGGCGTATACTACATCCGCTTTGTCCCGGATTCTGATCCGGGCCGGCATTCCCAGGAGGCGCTCCGACTCAATTGCAAAGTCGGATTCCGGGAACCTCCGAATGATCTCCTTGTAGATCGAATCAATGCTCGTTGCCGACATCGAGCTATCCTGCCCGTAGATCTGGGCCAGGCTGAACATCGCACGGGGAACAAATCTGCTTGTCGGATGGTCGACCAGGAGAATCCGGTACCAGACTTCCGCAGAGTCTTGCTTCTCGATCGTGTTGTAGAAGAGGGCCGCAAGTTCTGTCTTCAAGAATGCGAGACGCGTATCGACGCTATCCAAAGTGAACGGCTTCACCGAGGGCGCTGGCGGTGCCTTGAGTGAGTCAGACTTATCCGTGCGCTGGACGAGTGCGGAATCCTGCGCAACGGTATCTTGCACAACCATCGTCGTCTCTTTGGGGGCGACCAACGACGCGCGGATACTATCAAACTTGATGATCTCGTTCCGGTACGAGAGATACTTTGCAAGATAGTCTGACCGACGATGGAGCTGCGGGGCAATGGCCGCCTGAGGAAACTCCACTTTGCCACGTGTATACGCTACTGCCGCCGAATCGTAATTTCCATAGACCGTTTCGTACAGGAGACCGAGTTGGTAATAGGAGTTTGCAGCCGTTTCCGTCCGGGCATACGCAGTATCCACATGCTGATACTGATCGATTGCCGCATCATAGTCCTTCATGGCTGTGTAGGTGTTCCCGATCTCCAGGTTCACTTCACCGAAGAACTCCCTGTAGTTGTTGTTGGCGAGGAGTTCTTCCAGCAACGCACGGCCTGCATCGTGGTTTCCCAGTTTGGACAACATTTTCGCTTGGCCAAGACGCGAACGGTACTCGAGGACGTACGATGGGCTCATCGCTTCCGCTTGACGGTAGGCATCAAGAGCCCTCTTGAAGTCGCCTTCTTTGTCCGACATCTCCGCAACATTCAAGTATGCAGTCGTTCGCTCTTCGGCCGTCTCGCCCCGTTCTGCGGCAGTCTCGAAGTATGCCCGGGCCTGCAGAAGGTTTTTGTTGTCCAACTCGCAGTGCGCAAGGAGTATGGAGGCCCTGGATACAATAGCGTCATCGTCGGCGGCATTGGCTTTCTCCAGCAGTTCTCTCCCTGAAGCGGACGCACCCACCTTATCGTTGGTTCTGTACATTGTATAGGCGTACAGGAGACCTGCCTCCAAGGCAAGGTCGCTCTCGGGATACCCGTCGAGAAGTTCCTTGAATTTCCGCTGAGCCTGTTGGTTTTCGTTCTGGTAGTAGTAGGACTTGCCGATCATCATGAGGGCGTCGTCCACAAGATCAGATTGGGGGTGGTACTGCAGGATCTTTGAACACTTTTCGATGACGGACGTAAACTTCCCTTTAGCAGTCGATTGAACAAGGAACGGTGCGAGGTATGTCTTGTTGAGACCCGGGCGTGTGTCCCGCTGGGTCAGCATTTCCTCTTCTGCTTCGGTGAACTGGCGGCGGGCGTTGTAATATGTATTGAAATATGCGCCAACGAATTCGCCCACGGAGCACGAACCGAACACTACTGCGAAGAAGACGCCGATGGAAACGTGGATGACGTGACGTGATGGTGAGATGGTAAACCGGAGATGTCTCAGCAATTCAAAAGCTCCATTGCACATGGTCCGCAGAGAAAACTTAGGCATAATCCCTCCAAAAGTCAACCGACCGCGTTAAACCTTTCCCGTTGTCTGCTGTCAAACCCATGAATCTGAAATCACATATACAATGCATACCATGATGGGGAGGGTGTTACTTATGCGTACAACGATCCTGGCAATTCTTCTTCTGGCAACGAGCATGGCGCTCAGTCAACCGGGTGAGCGACAACGAGGGCCGAGGCCTGACGATCAGCGTGGACCGCGAGAAGCGATCATCGAGGATTTGCAATTGACTGACGCTCAAGAGGCGCAGTTCAAGAAACTGCAGTTCGACCATCAACGGAAGCAGATACAGACCGAATCAAAAATCAGACTTGCGCAGCTTGACCTGCGTGAGCTCTTTCAGGCGGACAAGCCGGACAAAGGGGCGATTGAAAAGGGTCTCCGTACAATTTCCGATCTCCAGTTTCAGGCAAAGGTCAATCATATCGACCACTGGTTTGCCGTCTACAACATGTTGACGCCGGAGCAGCAACCGAAGTGGAAGGAGCATTTTGAAGGCAGCGCAATGAGACGCGGGGAACATTGGAATGATCTTCGTGACCGGATGCGGGAGAGGATGAGGGATTGATCACCATCATCCGGGCTCATGGGCGGGAGGAGACACAACTCCTCCCGTTCACTTTTGTGGGTTCGTCGGCCGCACGTCGATTTCACTGAACATCACCCGTTCGGGTGAAGTAACGGCAAACACGACCGCAGCAGCAATATCCTCGGGCTGAGTGATGCCCTCCCCTTTCAATGTCATCGAGGAGAAATGAGTATCAACAGAACCCGGGAAGATTGTGATGACACGAATATTGGACTCCCGTACTTCAAGCATGAGAGAGCTTGCAAACCCTCGCAACGCCCACTTCGTTGCACCGTAACCTGTTCCACCTTTGAAGCCGTTCTTTCCTGCCAGCGAACTGATGTTGACAATGTCTCCCGTTCGAGCTTTTATCATGTGAGGAAGTACCCCCTTGGTCGCCAGAAATACCCCCCGCATGTTAACATGCCACATTGCATCAAACTCCTCGACCTCCATCTCCATCAACGGTTTAAACACACCAATGCCCGCATTGTTCACAAGGATATCGACGCCTCCGAATTTTGAGACAGTGGTTGATACGAGTCTCGCAACCGAACCCGCATCCGCCATATCCGTTTGTACGCTGAGCACGCTACATCCATCCCGCCGCAATTCAGCTTCGGTCCGCTGAAGCTCCTGGGCAGATCTCGCAGCAATGACCACATTGGCTCCCTCGGAGCCCAGCGCCTGAGCAATGGCCTTCCCGATTCCCTTACTTGATCCTGTAATGATTGCGGTGCGGTTCCCCAAGCGGTGCATTTCAATCTCTCCTCTTGACATGAGCTGGAAAAGGAAAACCTCTTCAATCTGAAGAGGTTTGTACGTATATCATCATATTCACTATTTGGCTACATCAGTTCCTTCTTGATCAATGAAAGGAACTCGTGCCTTGTCTTTACGTCGTCGCGGAAGACACCAAGCATTGCACTTGTGGTGGCAACGGAATTCTGCTTCTCCACTCCGCGCATCATCATGCACATGTGATGGGCTTCCATCACGACAGCCACACCCTCGGGATTGAGCGCCGTGAAGAGTGTATCAGCTATCTGTTGCGTCAGGCGCTCCTGTACCTGAAGGCGTCTGCTGAAGACATCCACAATACGAGGTATCTTGCTCAGACCGATGATTTTGCCGTTTGGAATATACGCCACGTGTGCCCTGCCGTAGAACGGGAGCATATGGTGCTCGCACATACTGAAAAAGTCAATGTCCTTCACGATCACCATCTCGCTGTACTTCTCATTGAAGACAGCCCCGTTCAGTTCTTTCTTGATGTCCCTGGTGTACCCGCTGGTCAGGAATTCGAGAGCCTTTGCCATACGGTGCGGGGTTCTTAGCAAACCTTCGCGTTGCGGATCCTCACCAATCGCCTCCAGCATCCTTTCGACGATTCCTTCCAACTCTGACACCTTCAAGAGCTCCTCTTCCATCGTCCGTTACTCTCCTCTGTATTCCACGAAGTTGTTTGCCGATTCGTACAGCTTGATCGACGCGAGCTTTCCTTCCTTGATCTTTGGTTCCAGGATCTTCCAGAACGCCATCGCCATGTTTTCCGCCGTTGGAATGCATCCGCGCATGAAGTCCACGTCGAGGTTCATGTGTTTGTGATCGACCTTTTCGACGATCTCCGCCTCAATGATGTCGGCCAGTTTCTTCAAGTCAATCACCATGCCCGTCTCTTGCGGCGGCAGTCCACCGACCGTCACTTCAATTTCGTAGTTGTGACCATGGCCGTTCGGATTGTTGCACTTGCCGAAGACAGCGTTGTTTTTTTCCTCTGACCACGCCGGATTGTGGAGCCGGTGCGATGCGCTGAAGTTTGCCTTGCGGGTTACGTATACCACCAGTTTTCTTCTCCTCGAAATATCAACGTTGACTTACGCATACGCGAAGAACATTCCCTCCTCCGATGACCACCTCCACCTACCCCTTCCACTCAAAGCACTGCAATAATCTCCTCCACGTGCCCCTCTACCTTCACTTTTGGGAAGATGTGAGTGATCTTCCCCTTCTCGTCGATCACGAATGTCGTCCGTTCCGTTCCCATATACTTCCGACCATACATACTCTTTTCCTTCCACACGCCATAGGCGTTCACGAGTTCCTTTTTCTCGTCGCTTGCGAGAGGAAACGTAAGGTCGTACTTCTCGGCAAACTTCCTGTGTGAATCAATACCGTCGGTACTGACGCCAACCACCACAGCACCCTTCTTCTTCACTTTGCCCATG
>JAERML010000345.1 GCA_016844425.1 Bacteroidota bacterium | reverse complement strand
TACGAGCTTGGAATACAGCAGCAGTTGAGCGAGGATATCAAAGTGGATGTGACGGGGTACTACAAGGACTTCCGCAACCTGATCGGCACAGAAATCTTCGATATCGGTAACGGGAACAAGTACTCCCAGTACGTCAACCGCGACTACGGCAACACACGGGGTATCATCATCTCTTTTGAAAAGCGCCACTCTCATGGATTCTCTGCAACGCTGGACTACACGTTCCAGATTGCTCAAGGCAATGCATCGGATCCAAACTCGGTATTTCTTGACAACCAAACAGACCCACCCCGACAACCACAGACCCAGCTTGCGCCGCTCGATTGGGACAGAAGGCATTCCCTTAACGTCACGGCCACGATCGGTGAGCTGACAGATTACACAGTTACTTTCATCGGGAGACTCGGATCGGGGCTCCCCTACACTCCCGCCTTCCAAAACCAGCGGACAGGGTTATTGAATAGCGAGACCCGGCCTACGGTGGTCACGGTGGACATGTATGCGACGAAGTACCTCGACGTGTTTGGCTCTCCACTCAACATCTTTTTGAAGGTCTACAACCTTTTCGACACTCGTAACGAGCTTGACGTCTTCAGCGATACCGGGCGGGCAGGGTACAGTCTCGAAGCAAACTACTCCGGTGCGCCGCGGGGCATCAACACGATTGAGGAGTTCTACGCACGGCCGGAGTTTTATTCGGCACCCAGACAGATCCTGCTGGGACTCGGTATTTCATTGTAATTGATAAGCCCATGAGACTACCAAACCACCTCCTTCGAACTCTGTTGGCTTTGACGTTTGGCGCCTGCAGCGCATTGGCCCAACGCTACATTGATCCCAACAAAGGCGACATCATCTACACAAAGAGCGGGATCATGGACGGCAACTTCGTTCGGACCATTTTCCTCAATCATGGGGAGGTCGCTCACTGGCCCGACAAGCCCTCCGGAGAGTGGCCCAAAGGAACAGGGTACCAATACGTGGACGGTATTGCCGTGATTGTGCAGTCAGAGACACATGATGCATCCGGAGCGCTGATTCATCCTCTTGAGACGAATTACCGGGAATTTATCCGCAAGGATCCCGTCAGCGGAATTCCGTGGGGATGGGCCCCCCTTCCCGGATATGCAAATCCCGTTCAGACAGAGCCGGCGATTGCATACTGGCCGGACCCGCTGGACAGCACACGCGGCGGACTGGGGTTGCAGGTTGCTGTACGCGGCTTCCAGTGGTCTCAAGTCCTTGCTGCGGACGTGATCTTCTGGTATTACGAGATCACCAACATTGCCCAGCAGGATTATACAAAGACAGTGTTTGCGCAATATGTCGACTGGGGGATCGGCGGGACCGATGACTCGAGCGACGATCGTGGATTGTTCGACAAGGTGCTTGACATTGCATGGGCATTCGACGGTGACGGCATTGGCCAACCCGGCAACTGGACACCGGTGGGTGTAGCCGGCTACGCGTTCCTCGAAAGCCCCGGTATCGCCGTGAACGGAATCGACGATGATGATGACGGCATCATCGACGAGCTCCGGGATAACGATGCTGGTGTTCGCATCGATGGCTCACAAAATATCATTTCGTACATTCAGGCGGCGTACAACGTGCAGAACCTCCTGAACTTCTACAACTACACGAGCGTTGACGAAATCCCGGCGGTACAAAAGGGACTTTGGTGGACAGGCGAAGAAGATCTTGACTGGCGCGCGTACGATGATGTGAACCTGAATGGTCTTTGGGATACTGGTGAGCCGCTGAACGAAGACGTTGGCAGCGACGGCCTAGGCCCGTTCGATGAGGCGTATCCAGGACCGGACCCCGATGGAACCCAGGGGAACAGCAGACCTGACCAGGGTGAGCCGGAATTCGGCATCCTGGATAAGGATGAGTCGGACCAAATCGGATTAACGGGCTTCAGCATCTTCCCCGTCCATTTTTATGAGCTGCACAACGATGAACAGAACTGGGATGTTTTGACAACTCCGATCGACACCACGGGCTTCCAACAGCTCAACGACGTCAACCTCGGGATGTACTTCTCTGCCGGGGCGAGACCGGAAGGAACGTTCCCCGGAAATCTGTTCCCCCTCGCGAGCCAGGAAACCGAGAGGTTCTCCATGGCACTCCTCTTCGGGAATGACAGGGATGACTTGGTCCGCAGGAAGGAAACCGTCCAGCAGATTTACAATGCGAACTACCGGTTTGCCAAGCCACCCGACAGGCCACGCGTTACTGCCATCCCCGGAGATCATACTGTGACCCTCTATTGGGATGAAAAGGCCGAGCAGTCATACGACCCGTTCCTTAGAGAAAAGGACTTTGAAGGATACCGGATATACCGCAGCACAGATCCGAGTTTTCTCGGGAGTCTTTTGATCACCGATGCCTATGGGAAGTTGACCTACCGGAAGCCGATTGCCCAGTTTGACTTGAAAGACGGGCTCATCGGTCTCCAGCAGATTGATGTGAATGGAGTGAAGTTCGACCTCGGCAACGATACCGGTCTCCGCCACACCTTCATCGACACTGACGTGCACAATGGACAAACGTACTATTATGCCGTGGTCTCCTATGACTATGGACTTGTCACGGTTACCACGACGGGCGAAGTCGATGGAATCCCTCCCTCGGAATGTACGAGTATCATCAATGCCGACATCAACGGCAATGTGACGACCGATGTCAACACGGCCGTCGTGGTGCCGAGTGCGCCTTCCGCAGGCTATGTGAAACCGGGACTTGATGGGCCGATTCTCCATGATGGCCCGGGAATTGGACGGTCATGTCTATGAGCTTACCTTCACCAACCAGTCTGCGTTTCAGAACAACCCCAACCCGACATTTCGGTTCACCGATGAGACGACCGGTCAGATTCTTGTTGACGACCTTCCGGTCATCGCAACCGGCGAAGAAACCCCGATCGTCAATGGCATGATTGGTTACATCTATAACGACACTTCCGTTGCGATCGTCGAAGAGGGAACACAGTGGACCACCGGCGAGCCAAACACCATTACCACAGTTGACCTCGATCCCAGCCCTGGTTTCACGCTGGTGAATGTTCGGTACCCGGCGGATTTCGAGATAAGGTTTTCGGATCAGGTTGTTGATACCTCAACCACCGGGTTGTTCTTCGGTGCACCTACAGCAAAGCCCACAAACTTCACCGTATGGAACCTGACCGAGGATGCGAAGTCGCAGTTTCTGTTCTACGATCCGGACGGTGATGGCCAGTATTCTGTGGGGGATCGCATCATCATCGTTTATGGTGACAGTCTTGGGAAAAGTGCGATATCTGGCGGCTACAGGACCACATGGACAGTGCAGATGTTCCTTGATACGCTGGCCGGCAACCTGGTCCTTCCAGGACCGGGTGATGTGTTCAGCATTGTTACAACGAAACCCTTCCGGAGCGGAGAGGCATTCCAATTCGCGATGCGCGCTCCCGCTGTCAACGCGGTTCAGGCAAAGTCGGATCTTGACAAAGTAGCGGTCGTACCCAACCCTTATGTTGGCGCCGCGTCTTGGGAACCACCGAATCTCTTCCAGTCGGGCCGGGGTGAGCGGAGAATATTCTTCATCAACCTTCCAGCGAGATGTACGATCAGAATTTTCACAGTCCGGGGATACCTGGTCCA
>JAERML010000150.1 GCA_016844425.1 Bacteroidota bacterium | reverse complement strand
ACTACCGGTCATTAAACCAAGTAGAGGCAGGAAATGGGCATTCAAGAGCGAAAAGATAGAGAGAAAGAGCAGCGTCGGGAGGAGATCATCACCGCAGCTCAAAAGGTGTTTTTTGAGAAGGGACTCCCGGCAGCAACCATGGACGAAATTGCAGAAGCAGCCGAACTGAGCAAAGGCACACTTTACCTCTACTACAAAAGCAAAGAGGATCTCTACCTCGCCGTCATGATGCGTGGCTCTGAAATCATGTATCAAATGTTCCTCGAAGCCTCCACGACGTCCGAGAATACGATTCAAGCCCTTGTGAACCTCGGTGAGGCCTACTACCAATTCTTCCGACAACACACAAACTACTTCCGCATGTATCTCTTCTTCGAGAACCCACAGTTCCACCGTCAGGTGTCTGAAGAAATGCTCAGCATCTGCTCGGGCAACGACATGAAGATCTGGAACCTTGTCATTGGCTTGATCAAAAAAGGAAAAGAGGAGGGTCTATTGGAGTCCGATCTGGATCCGCTGGAGGCGTCCATCATTCTCTGGTCCAGCGGGAACGCATTGATGCGACAAATGGACCGGGAAGACAATTACTGGCATCAGAAGATGGGCGTTAACTTGGAGGCTGCACTCAGGAAGTCGTATCAATTCCTGCTCGAGGGAATGATGACCGAAGAAGGGAAGAAGAAAGGGCTCTTGACACCGCCTCATTCCCACCCAGCACATGCATAGAACACACTTAAACTCAAGAGGATATGAAAGCAATGAAGACGAGAGGGATTGGTTCTCACATTCACGGCTGTGGGTCAGGAGCGCCTCTCACTGGATCGTGCGGTAGGCCTGGCACTGGAACAAAACCACACATTACGCGGCGCGTTTCATGATCTGGAATCAGCGCAATGGGGAAAAAAGAACGCGATGACTTCGTTTCTTCCCAAAGTGGAAATAGCGTCGAGCATCACCCGCATCGACCCCGAGACTGAGCGACGGGCGAACGCCTCGGTTGGTTTTATCAAAGCGGCAGCCGGCAACCTTGGCATTCCACAGTCGGCCCTTGCGGATATCCGGCCGTTCGCGTACCGGGATGAATACAACACCAGCCTGTTCCTTGTTCAGCCGATTTACAATGGCGGTGCAGAGATCGTCGGTCTCCGAGCTGCAGACGCCCTGCAGGAGAGAAGTGAATACTCCTATCAGGATTCTGAGCAGGATGTGGTGGCGCGTGTCAAGGCGGCGTACTTCACAGTCCTCAAGTCTCAGGCGCTTGTTTCCCTTGCACAAGAATCTGCAGAGAGGACACGCCGATGGCTGGAGATGACCAAACGGCGTGCTGAACTCGGCAGCCGGACCCAGACCGACGTCCTGAGATTTGAAGTGCAACTGGCAGAAGATGAAGGGAACATTGTGAACGCGGAGAACTACCTCGCCTCAGCACGACTCCAGTTGAATGAAGTGATGGGCGAGGATCTGAATAAAGCCTATGAGCTGGAAGAAATCATCAACCCGGATTCGCTGCTTGCTGTAAGTGCAACGACGACACCGATCATGCAGTTTGCGTCGCTCCAAACCGGCTTGGTGACTGAAAAGGTGAATGAGGGCTTTCTGCAACACCATCCTTCGATGCGCTCGATGGAGGCCAACCTCCGTCTTGCAGGCATCAACATCGATAAGTCGTGGATCAATTTTCAGCCACGCGTGAATCTTGCCTTTCAATATGGATGGGAGAGAAACAATACGTTTAGGCTCGACGGAATTAAACCGTGGGCGGTCTCGCTTTCGGTCAGCTTCCCCATCTTCAACGGGTTCGGTGATTACACGAATCTCCAGCGTGCGCATGCCGATTTTGACAAGACCCGCGAGCAAGTGGAAAGTTTCAGACGCGGACTGTTGATGCAAGCGACAAATGCCGAGTTGACGCTCAAGGCTACCCGCAAAAGAATTGACATTGCAAAGATTGGTCTACAGCAGGCCACGGACGTGCTGAACTCTGTTGCCCGTCGCTACGATGCAGGGAACGCATCGAATGTAGATGTGATCGATGTTCAGACCGCTTATACCTCGGCGAAAACGAATTTCATCACAGCGGTGTATGATAACTACATTGCCGAAGTCCAGCTTGCCCGGGCAACAGGCAATGTCTCGCGGTAGCTCCACAAATTGAAACGACACGATTCTCATGAACAATCACACCAGTAAGGACTTATCCATGAAGGCACGAACGAAGGTTATCGCGGGAGTTGGGACAGTTGTTGCTCTCATTGCCCTCATTACTCTCCGAATGACGTCCAGTGGACATGCGGAAAAAACTGTAGCTGTGACGCCTGTTGCTGTCGAAGTCACTCCGGTCGCTTCATCAACACTGACAGAGACTGTTTCCGCAGTAGGCACAATCTCGGCGGTTCGAGATGTGGTGGTCAGCTCTGAGACAGTCGGGCGGGTGACACGAGTTCTTGTAAAGGTGGGGGATTTCGTACGACAGGGCCAGACATTGGTCCAGGTGGATGATGAGCTGAAGTCCATTGCCGTTGATCAGGCAGAAGTACAGGTGCTCGCCGCCGAAACCAGTTTCAAGAAAGCCCTGAGGGACTTCGAACGCGCCGAAAGCCTATTTTTCACAAAGGACATTTCGGACGCAGAGCTGGAGTCCTACCGTCTCGGCTATCGGTCGGCAGAAGCGCAACACAAAGGAGCCGTTGTCAATCTAAGGATTGCGCAGCGTGCACTTGACGATGCGAGGGTTAAGTCGCCGATTTCCGGCTACGTTGCCTCAAAGAACATTGAGGTCGGCGAAATGCTCAGGATGGGGGATCGGGTTGCCAACATCGTTGACATGGGCAGTGTGAAGGTGAAGCTCAGCATTCCTGAGGAGGAGATCTCCAAGGTGCGCGTGCATCAGGAAGCAGCCCTGCATATTGACTCTGTTCCGGACAACGTGTTCCAGGCGTTCGTCCACACCGTTGGTTCCAAGACCGAAACCCCGATGGGCCACACTTATCCGGTTGAGGTGGTGGTCGAGAACAAGAACAAAGACATCAGCCTCTTGAAGGCAGGCATGTTCGCGCGTGTCGAGATCAAGGCAAGCGCCGTCGCGGATGCGATGACCATTTCGAAGGAATCGCTGCTCGACGAGGATACGGTACCGAAGGTGTTTGTTGCTGAGAACAACATTGCACGCATCAGGCCGTTGAAGCTCGGCGTACGGTCCGGCGATCGCATCCAGGTGCTCGAAGGCCTCCGCGCAGGCGACCTGGTGATTTCGTTCGGCCAGAAACAATTGAAGGACGGGTCGCTCGTCCAGTTCAAACAGTAAATCAGATTCTCCACAACTAATCCTCTGGACATACAATGAAACTGACAGAAGTTGCGATCAAGCGCCCGGCGTTCCTGACCATGGTTTTCGTGGCACTTGCGGTGCTGGGGATCTTCGGTTACTCGCGCATGGGTGTCGATCTCCTCCCCAAAATGGACTGGCCGATTGTCTCGATTTTGACAGTGTATCCCGGTGCTGGACCCAAGGAAGTTGAATCCCTCGTGTCGAAGCCGATCGAGGAAGCCGTCAGTGCGGTCAGCAGTTTGGACAACGTCCGCTCGTACTCGTACGAAGGTGTTTCTGTGGTGCTGGCGCAGTTCGAATTCTCTGCAAGCGTCGACGAGGTTACGAATGAAGTGCAGCGAAAAGTGGAGCAGATTCGTTCCCAGCTTCCGGACGATGCTGAAGTCCCCAAGATCTCGAAGTCGGACTTGAATGCCTTCCCGATTCTGCGGGTCTCGCTCACCGGCCAGATGGATCCGCGGGAACTGTACCAGTTCACCAAAGACAAAGTGAAGACGGAACTCGAGCAGGTGGAAGGTGTATCGGCGGTGACGATACTCGGCGGACAGGAGCGGGAGATCCGCGTCGAGGTTGATAACCAGAAACTTCAGGCATATGGCATCTCCATCCTTCAGGTCTCGCAAGCACTGGGACGGGAAAACCTCGACTTTCCGACCGGCAAGATCGATGAGCAGGTCAACCAGTACATAGTCAGGCTGGCGGGAAAGTTCAAGAGTCTCGACCAGATTCGTAACATGGTGGTCATTTCGTCTCCCTCTGGAGTGGTGTACCTTAAGGACATCGCCGAGGTGAAGGACACATACAAAGAAAACTACACCATCAGCCGCCTGAACGGAGAATCCTCGATTGCACTTGCCATCCAGAAGCAGTCGGATGCCAATTCCGTCAAGACCAGCGATCGTGTTCAGACGGCAATGGCGAAGATGGAAAAAAACAATGGCGGACGCATCAAGTTTACCGTTGCTCAGGACATCACAGACTTCACGCGGCATTCGTTGTCCGAGGTGCAACGGGATCTCTTCCTTGCCATCCTGATGGTCGCCGGTGTATTGTTCCTGTTCCTTCACAGCTTCCGGAACTCGTTGATCATCCTGCTCTCTATTCCCACGTCACTTATCACAACGTTTTTCTTCATGTACCTTTTCGGGTACACACTGAACCTGATGTCGCTGATGGCACTCGCACTGGTGATTGGTATCCTGGTGGACGACTCCATCGTGGTGCTGGAGAATATCCACCGCCATCTCGAGCGAGGGAAGAATCCGGTTACCGCGGCCATCGAGGGTCGTTCGGAAATTGGCTTTGCGGCAGTGGCTATCACCCTTGTAGACGTGGTCGTGTTCCTCCCGATCTCCATGGTCGGCGGGTTGGTAGGGCGCATTTTCAGTGAGTTTGGTATCACCATCATTGTGTCGACACTCCTCTCGCTGTTTGTCTCATTCACGCTCACACCAATGCTTGCGGCCAAGTGGTCGCGGCTGGTGCATCACGCACGTGAGTCATGGCTCGGACGGTTCATCTATGCGTTCGAGGCCTGGCAGGACCGGCTTGCTGAGCGTTACCACAACGGACTTTCCTGGGCGCTTGATCATCGCAAGACCATCTTGATGGGAAGCGGCGCGTTGCTTGTAGCAAGTCTTGCGCTGGTGCCACTTGGTTTGATCGGAAGTGAATTCATGACTGAGTCGGACCGGGGTGAATTTGCGGTGAATATTGACATGCCGCTCGGGACTACCATCGAAAAAACGGACGAAGCGGCGCACAAAGTGGAAGCCATCATTGCTGCCATGCCGGAAGTGGACAGGTATCTCTCGACGATCGGAAAACAGCAGAGCCAATGGAAGAACGCCGAGCAGTCAAACCTGGGTCAGGTACAGGTGAAGCTGGCGGGCAAGTCTGAACGCAAGAGGTCGACAAAAGACATGATGCTTGCAATTCAGGAGCAGGTTGCAGTCATCCCCGGTTTGAAGACCAGCTACGCCACAATGAGCATGTGGGGCTCCGCAAACATGGCACCACTGCAGATCGAGATAATC
>JAERML010000344.1 GCA_016844425.1 Bacteroidota bacterium | reverse complement strand
GAGTGTCTTGCCGATCCAATACAGTGCTGCCGGGGCAGCGGCGGTCTCGTCGTACTTGTCTACCACGCGGTCATACGCCTTCCGTGCGTTCACGTAGTCATGTCGCCGGAAGTGATAATTCCCCCGCTCCAGCTCGAAGAGAGCGAGGTCTTCATCCGTACGTTTGTAGTTCTTGACAAATGCCGCGATATCCTTCTCGGCTGCGGGGAGTGCATCGGACCGAAGCCGCGCAACAATCATGCGCGACTCGTACTGGCGCTTCTCGTTCGCATCCTTCGTGGTCTGGAGGAGTTGCGCATACTGTGCGATCGCGTCCGCATAGTTGCCGCTTTCGAAGAGAAGTCCGGCCACATCTGCGCTGACGCCGGTGCTGGGAGATGCGACACCGGCCTGCTTGAAATACCCGGTGGCGAGATTAAGCGAGCCTTCATTTCGATAGATCATCCCCAGCGCGGTGAACGCCTGACCCGCAAGCTCACCGGTGGGCTGTCGCGCAACGAGCCTGAAGAGAAACTCCTTTGCCTCCTTTGTGTTGCCCGCTGCCTGGTGCGCGCGGCCCAGTGCGAGCAACAGAACGGGGTCTGCTTCTCCTTCAGCAAATGCATCATATTCGTGCAACTGAAGCAACGGGGTGTAGAGCCCGATCGCTGCCGATGTGTTGCCCGAGGCTGCGTATGCGTCCGCAAGGCGGCGTACCACGTCAACTGCCACCTCCGCATAACCAAACGTCTCTCGCAGTGTTGAGAGGAAAGTTGCTGCCCGATCAGCGTCGTCTTTCTTCATCAGAAGATCGGCGAGCGTTGAAGTCACCTCCGCCGCGTGAGGTTCATCTCCATGTGAATCGAGGTACACATCTCCCGCTGCGATGGCGGAGTCCACAAGTCCAACGCGCAGCAGCAAACGCATCGTGCGGAATGTTGCCTCCCCGGCGACGGGGGAGGAAGGGGACTCTTTTATGAGCGCCCAGTAACTTGACAGGGCCCCCGCAAGCGTGTCTGCCTGCTCCTGCAATTCCCCGAGACGGAGGAGCATCCTGTCCTTGTATTTGAAGGATGGGTGCGCTGCAATGGTTGCCGAGAATATTTGCCGGGTGGCCGGGAGGGTTGTGGCGTTCAACTGGAACAATGAAAGCCTCGCGTCATCGCTGCGCTCCTCGGAAGGATATGACTTGAGATACGTTTCGTACGATTCCACGGCCTGCGATGCGAACTTCCCGTCTCGCCAGGTCAGGTACTCATACGCCCGTGCGCGGAGGTAGAGAGCATCGACGAAATGATCGTCTCTCATCCCGCTGTTGATGGCGTTGGTGAACTGCGTGGCTGCCGCCTGGTAGTTCTTCAGCTCGTTAAAGTAGATCTCCCCCAACCGGAAAGCGAGACCGACTTTGTCCTTCTCAGCCACCACGTCCCCCACAAGAAGTGCGAGCTTCTCCAATCCCGCATCTTTTTCCGTTGCCGCGAACGTCTCGATCATCGTGATTTGTTCTTCCGCCTTCTTCCGATGTTCAGAGGCGGGGAACTTCTCGACCAGCTCCTGGTAGACCTGTCGAGCGCGGGCGAAGTCCTTCATCTGTTCATAACAGCGGGCCGCTCCGGCGAAAGCATCGTCAGCGAGGGGGGAGGCGGATCCTTGAGTCCCTTTTCCGTAAGTTCGGCAACATGCATCACCACCCTGTCCGCCGCGGGGTCGTCGGGATAATGTTCGATGAAGGCAGTGAAGAGTTGCACAGCCTGGGATACAGTCTTCTGCTCCTGCGCGTTGAGTGCGAGGCGGAGTTGCGCGCGGCGCTGCACGCGTTCTGGCGCGGTTGATTTCAGGATTCGCGTACAAGCGGCGTTGGATTTCGCAAAGCTGCGTCCCTTTGCCGCTGCGAGCGCAGTCTTCCACAGAACCTCGCCCGCCAATGGATGGCCGGGGTACGCGGCCACGAACCGTTCATACGATGCCACCGCGTTCGGATAGTCCTTGAGCGAGGCGTAGGCATCGCCGATGGCGACGAGGGCATCCTGTACAATCGTTGTGTCGCCCTTCCCCTTTTCACCAATGGCCTTCTTGAGGTTGTCCACCGCTTCCGTGTAGCTGCCCGTGCCGGCCAATACTTTTCCGAGGTTCAGGTATGCCCCCTGCAGGGCAGACGCAGATTTGTATTTGCTGATGATTTCCTGATAGTTGCCACGGGCCTGGTCCACTTTACCCATGGCCTGATAGATATTGCCGAGAATAAGGAGCGCCTGCGCTTTGGCGTCAGGGGAGGGGTCGCCTTCGATGACGCGCTTCAGCTCATTCTGCGCCTGGTCCATGTTCCCTTCTTCAAAATACAATTGACCGAGCTGTGTTCGTGCGGCGAGAACGGCGTTGCTGGAGGGGTACTCTTGCAGGACGCTCCGGAGGACGCGACGCGCATTATCAAGCTCGTTGCAGAGGCGGAAGTACCGGCTCGCCTGCACCAGCGCGTCGGCGGCCGATTTGCTCTTCGGATGGAAGACCTTCACCCGCTCAAACGCGAGCGCGGCTTCGCGGTAGTTCTGAACGGCTACGTATGCTTCACCGACATTCCACCAGGCTTCAGGTGCACGCGGATTCTCCTGATAGGTAAGGGCGAAGCTCTGGAACGTCAGCCGCGCATCATCGTACTCCTTCAGCTTCATCTGCGTCAGGCCGAGATAGAACCGCGCCTCGACGGACTGTGAGCCGTTCGGGAATGTGGCGATGAACTGCTTGAGTTGTTCCGCGGCGAGATCGTACAGCGCGTCGTTATAGAGGTTGAGGGCGAGCTTGAAGTCGGCGTTTTCCTTGGTGTTCTGCGCGATGGCGCTGCCCGCCAGGAGCATGCAGACTGCGGCAATGTGAAGAATGTACGGTATCATTCGGGGAGTTGACATGGTAACAGTCATTCGGGGAGTTGACATGGTAACAGTGAACTCGTGGTACAAGAATCTCGCAGGATGGTGCTCTCAAAGTACGAGATTCTGAAGTGGGGCGCAAGAAGCAGTGAGGGAGCGGACCGGCGGTCGATTAATGATTTATCACGAAGACGGGCTGGACCCACGCCATCGCGCCCCCGGAGTCGGTCACGCGGGCGTGGCTAAGTCCCGATTCAACACGCCGCCATTGGTTAGCCGCTGAGTCTGCACGCCAATGTCCAAGACGTGCCTGACTCCCCGACTTTGACGAACCCCTCGGATTCGTAGAGCCTGCGAGCGATGTTGTTCGGATCGACACTAAGAGAAATCGCCTTCACATGATTGGCGCGGGCGATATTCATCAAAGAACGCAACAGCATCCGGCCGACGCCTTGAGAACGATGTTTGAGACTGACCGCCATGCCAAGTTCTGGTGTCTGTGGGTCAACATATCCATAGGAATGAACGTCGTCTGTCCACAACCGGTACCATGCAGCACCGACCGGTTCACCACCAAGTTCGGCAACAACCGCCGCATCTCCATCGCGCCCCCAATCCGCAAGGAGGATCTGAAACGCCGGGTCGTTCTGGAAACTCCTCAGTGGTGGCCTGTTCTCTTGAGATTGCCAATGGAATGCTTCGAAGAGCATTTCACTAAGAAATGGCAAATCGTCCGGTAGGCCAATTCTCACGAGAATGGGAGCTTGTTGTGCCATGTCTTTGTGGCGTTGCGATTGTGCGGACTTGGCTCCACTCACTTCAGCAGAACGAGTTTCCGTGTCTGAACGGATCCCGTTGTTTCCAGTTGAACGAAGTAGACACCGGTTGGCCGATTGGACGCGTTCCACTCAATGGCGCTGCGACCCCGTTGTCTCTTCCCCGAGAAGAGCCTGTCCACTTCTCTTCCCAGGATATCGAGGATCTTCACCAGAACGAATTGTTCCTTCGGCAGCACGAACTCAATTGTTGTGGTGGGGTTGAACGGATTTGGATAGTTTTGCTCCAGCACCAATGTCAGAGGCGTCGTCTCTTCTTCCACATCGACCGGGATGCGCGTGTACTTGTAGACCCTGCTGCCGACGGCATAGCCGAGCGTATCGCTGAGAAACCGGAACCGGTTCACATTCGAACCGAAGCTGGAAAGCGTCCAGGTGTCGCCGCCGTTGGTCGTTTCGTATGTGGGATTGCCCCATCCTCCGACCCACCCGTGTGATGCCGATACGAATCCAATCCCTTGTTGGTCGACGAGGGCAGCGGAGAATTGCTTCTCGCTCCAGGTCTGCCCGGCATCTGTTGTCTTCAGAATATACGTCGCACCCTGCAGAAATCGCTCGATGGAGACATAGCCGACGTCCCGGGTAGGAAAAGATATCTTCCAGCATAGCTCACCCTGTCGG
>JAERML010000149.1 GCA_016844425.1 Bacteroidota bacterium | reverse complement strand
CCAACTTGTACCCCCACCAGTCGCTGAACGACGACCCTCCCGCCCCATGCTGCGCCATGACATCGGCGACCTTGTATCCCTCAAGGATGTGCTGAAACACGCGAACACGGAAGCCAAAACTTTCCGCAACACGCATCATTGCCAGGATCTCATCCTGGCGGTAAGAGTGGCAATGGACGAAACGCTTCCCGCGAATGATTTCGACGATGGCGTCGAGCTCGAGGTCCCGTCGGGGTGGTATTCCCGATTTGTCCTTTTCAAACCGTTGCCAGGCTTTTTCGTAGTCGAGAGCTGCCTGGAATTCGTCCCGCATGATCTGCTCCACGCCCATGCGCGTCTGAGGATAGCGCGTCGTATAACGGTCTCCCCAGTTTGACTGCTTCACGTTCTCGCCGAGGGCAAACTTGATGGTTGGCGGTACTCCATCGAATTTCATTTCCTCGGGCAGCATTCCCCAGCGGAGTTTAATGAGCTGCGCCTGTCCGCCGATGGGATTG
The DNA here is from genome assembly GCA_016844425.1 of Bacteroidota bacterium. Next base: position 5,699 of record JAERML010000149.1, on the reverse strand, counting down.
GCCGAGCCATGCAGGATGTGTGCGGCGGTCAGGCCACCCGCAAGCGCACGGTAGATGTCAATGTCGTCACCGTCCACCACATCACCGATCCGTACCTCTGCGCTGATCGCCTGTCCGGCTTCGTTGACGCTCCCCGATGCCGCCATATGTGAGTGCGCATCGATGAGGCCTGCGGTGACGTGCTTTCCCTTCGCGTCAATGATGAGTGCATCCGACGGCGTGGTGAGGTCGGTTCCTACCTTGACGATCTTTCCTTTCTGCACCAGCATGTCTCCATTCTCAATCAAGCCTTGCGGTCCGCTCGTCCAGATGGTTGCACCCTTCACCAGGACTGATGCCGGTTGGCTCGGGATTGCCGCTCTCCCAAACGCACCGAGCGGATACACAGGAGCGAACGACGCACTCAGGCGAGGCTTGACCTTTGTGGTGTCGGGGTCTGGAATGTACGGACCCATGCGCGTTGCCGACCAGGGAAATGAGACTCCGTCGGCCCACTCGCCGGTTCCCAGGAGGGTTGTTGCCGACACTGTTCCCGATAGCCTGAGTACCCCAACAAAGCCAACCGAGTCTCCCGCGAAAGAGAAGGAGAGTATCCCCCCCGACAGGACTGCTGTGGCAAGCTTTGCTTCTTTCCGGCGTTTGATTGTTCCCTGCAAAGCGTCCGGTTCACCTTTCAGGACAAGCATGATTGTATCGTTGACTGCCTGGCCTGAGAACTTCAGATCCCATCTGCCACGCGGGTCGATGTTGGGCAACGGCTTCACTTCATACCTTTTCCCGTCGATCCACGATTCTCTGATGACTGTCTTTTCTGCAAAGAGATCGCCGCTGGTAACGATGAAGTGTGCTGCCTTGCCGGGTTCGAGAGAACCAAGTTGTTTTTCCACACCAAAGAGCCTTGCGGGAGTGATGGTAAGGGCGGCAAGAGCTGCATCAGGAGCGAGTCCTCGTTCCACCGCCTTGCGTACCTGTGTGAGAAATGTGGAAGGGTCCTTCAGAGTCGCCGACGTGAAGGCAAAGGTTACCCCTGACTCCTGCAGGCGCTTTGGATTTTCAGGAGCTTCATCCCAGTAGCGCAAGCTCTCCAGTGTTACCTGAAGAGCTTCTTCGGGAGTCTGCACCGCCGGAACATCGGGAAAGTTCACCGGGAGGAGGATGGGGCGTTGCGTTGCCCTGATGGCGTCGAGGCGTTTGTACTCATGGCCGTTGCCGCGCACAAGAAGGTTGAGAGAGAGTTCCTTCCCGATTGCGTGTGCGCGCAGAGCGTCCAATTCATCGCCGGTCTCGATGATCACAGGCATAGCTCCAGAGGCAGCCTCTTTGAGTGCAGCCAGCGGCGCGTTTGTCTCCGGCCGTTGCAGGGATGGGTTCCTTGCGAATGCCGCGTGCGCCTTCTGGTACCAGTCTGCATCCATGAACGACTGGCGGATGAGCGCGATAACGCCCATGAGCGAACCGGGATAGTCGTCACCGCCAGGGCTGATGGCAAGAGCGATATCCTGTGCCACTGCCGGCCGTATGATAAGATCGTTCGTCTGACCATTTCCAAGGTTAACCAATGCGGTCGTTCCTTTGATGATTCCCCGTTGTGGTGCAACCAACGCCGCGGTGAATCCCTGACTCCGGAGCTTTTCAGCTGCCTTCGGATCCGGTGCGAATAGCTCGGCAGCACTCTGGTCGGCAAGGACATTTCCATTCCAGTATGACGGTCCCCGTTTCTCGACAGGTTTCTCAGGCTGCGCGTCACCAGGCTCGGGGCGCTTCGGCATACCGTAGTCGGAGAACGCGTCGATGAAGCCAGGGTAGATCGTCAATCCCGCCATATCCCACACCCGCGCGTCGGCCGGAGGAGATGATACCCCGACAGATTGTATCACGCCATTCCGGAGGACGAGCGTTCCTTTCTCAATCACTTTTCCCGGTGCCTGCACGATCCGGGCGTTGATGAACGCGTGCACGTTGGGAGTGTTCTGTCGTATCCCGTCGGTGGGTTTCGTCTGTGACAGCAGAATCAGCGGGAGACTCGCGAGTACAACCAGCGCAAGAATGATCCCTCTCGGGTAATGTGAGATCATGGCAGCTCCTTGTGGTTGATGGTGGAATGGTAAGCGCATTGTCGACAGTTGGTCGGGATTATTGAGTGGCTCTAAACAGCGGCGCGTAGATATCGTAGTCATGCTGGCTGAATGTCACGAATCTAATCTCCTGGATTTCAGAGTGACATTTTACAAATTCTTCGACAGTAGTGAACGCAATACGTGAGGCACGTTCAATCGGAAATCCATAGATACCGGTGCTGATGGAGGGAAATGCGATCGTTCGGATGTTGTTCTCCACGGCGAGGTTGAGGCTGTTGCGGTACGCGTTGCTCAGCAACATGTCTTCGTTGTGGCTGCCCCCGTGCCAGACCGGTCCGACTGCATGGATCACGTGGCGCGCTTTCAGCCTGCCGCCGGATGTTATTACAGCCTCTCCCGTTGGGCATTCACCCTGCCGGGCGCGGATGGCCTTGCACTCCTCCAAAATCTGAAACCCGCCGGCGTGATGAATTGCGTCATCAACACCCCCGCCGCCAAGCAAACTTGAGTTTGCCGCGTTTACCACCGCGTCGGTCTCCTGTTGGGTGATATCGCCACGAAGAAGGGCGAGAACTGTACTGCCAATTTGTGTTCGGATCATTGTAGTGCGGAAGGCACCACCAATGTAGCAATTGGTGAATGTGGAAGCAAGCTGGTCTTTGTAGTTCGAGTTGTCAATCGGACGTACAGTGAACTCCCCAAAAGATGGAAGTAACCACGGAGATCGCCCGCCGCACGCGCAACGTGCTTGCGGGAGGCGGGCGTTCTCTGCGGTTAGATTTTTCAACCGTGCTTCTAGTCCTCCGGTCGTTCGCCTGCAGGGGCCATCTTCACGAGCCGGGGCATGAACCTCGCAAGAGGGCGGGCAAGATCGAGCTGGGCCGCCATGACGTCGTTGATGTTCTTGTATGCCCAGGGTACTTCATCGAGTCCTGCGGACAACAACTCCACTCCCTGTTTCAGCAGAAACTCATTCGTTTCTTTCCACGTGAACTTCTTCTTGGCTGCCGTGCGGGACATCCGTCGTCCTGCACCGTGCGATGTGGATGAAAGCGACTCTTCATTGCCAAGACCTTCCACCAGAAATCCGGGTGTCCCCATTGAGCCAGGAATGATGCCAAGAACTCCTTTGCCTGCAGGGGTTGCACCCTTCCGGTGCACCACAACGTTCCTTCCCCCGTGCTTTTCCCGCCAGGCAAAGTTGTGGTGGTTCTCGATCTGCTTGAGGATCGGATGGCCGAGGAAGTTCACGATCGCGTTGTGTATGACGTGGTGGTTGGCGGAGGCGTATTTTCCCATAAGCTCCATTGCGACCCAATACTCTGCACCGTCTTCGTCGAGGTCAAGCCACGCAAGGTTACGCGCCGCGCCCTCGAGCTCCGGGTGGAGCTTCTTTGCAACCTTCGTGTAATAGTCGGCTACCTGTGCGCCGGTCCCCCGGCTGCCGCTGTGGGAGAGGAGGGCAAGATACGTTCCCGGAGTGATCCCGAGCGCCTCTTCGTCAAAGGTCAGCTCACCGAATTCGACAAAGTGGTTGCCTGAACCTGACGTGCCGAGCTGGCGGTGGGCTTTGTCTTTCATCTCACGCGTAACAGGACTGACGTTCCAGTTCTCGTCCATCACCTCATGGGACTTCGGCTGGCGCCATTCGGCTCCAACGCCGAAGCGGGTGTTCTTTTCAATGGCAGAGACATACAGATCATGCTGCGATTTCAGGACTAAGGGAGGGATATCGAAGATAGTCATCATCATCCTGCACGCGATATCGACACCGACGCCATAAGGGATGACGGCATTCTCTGTTGCCAGCCAGTACACCGCCAATCGGAAGACCGTAGCCCACATGCGCGTCAGGCATCAGCGCACCGCCGACGGCAACGGGAAGACCGATGGCCGCTTCCATCTGTGCCTTCGCTTCGGCATCGATGTCGGTACCCCATGTTTTGTAAGAGGCTTTGGTCATAGTGGAAGATACGGATTCATTCCCAAAAGAGAAAAGCCCCCGAGATGATACCGGAGGCTTTTATCGGGAACACAGTCAGTCACTCACCGCGGTCCGGCAGCCCTCACTTCGGGTGTGGATGTGGCCGCGAACTGTTCGAAGTTTTTCTTGAACTTCTCAGCCAGTTCCTTTGCCTTCATATCGTATGCTGACTTGTCCTTCCAGGTGTTGCGCGGGTTCAGGACTTCCTCCGGAACGCCGGGGCAGGACATCGGTACATGAAGTCCGAAGATCGGATCCTGGCCGGTTTTTACGTTGGCAAGGGAGCCGTTCAGCGCAGCGCGGATCATCGCCCGCGTATACGCGATCTTCATCCTCGACCCGACACCATGCGGTCCTCCGCTCCAGCCGGTATTCACGAACCAGGAGTCAACCTTGTGTTTTGCGATCTTTGCACCGAGAAGCGTTGCATACACTGTCGGTGAGAGCGGCATGAATGGCGCCCCAAAACAGGTGCTGAAAGTTGTCTGCGGTTCGGTCACACCTTTCTCCGTGCCTGCCACCTTCGCAGTGTAGCCGGAGAGAAAGTGATACATTGCCTGTTCCGGCGTCAGCTTGGAAATCGGAGGCATCACGCCGAACGCGTCGCAGGTAAGCATGACAATATTCTTCGGATGTCCACTCATGCCGGACGGAACATGATTCTTGATGTGAGTAAGAGGATATGCTGCCCGCGTGTTTTCGGTGACAGAGGCATCGTCCAGATCGATCTGGCGGGAATCCGCATTGAGAATCACGTTTTCGAGTACGGTGCCGAACATGCGGGTCGTCCGATAAATATCGGGCTCCGCCTCCTGCGAAAGGCGGATGACCTTTGCGTAGCAACCGCCTTCGAAGTTGAACACACCGTCATCACTCCAGCCATGTTCGTCGTCGCCAATAAGTTCACGCTCAGGATCTGCGGAGAGTGTGGTCTTCCCGGTTCCCGAGAGGCCAAAGAACAACGCCGTATCCCCTTTGGCTCCGACGTTGGCGGAGCAATGCATCGGCATCACGCCGCGGCCGGGGAGGAGATAGTTGAGGATCGTGAAGACCGACTTCTTGATTTCTCCCGCGTAGCTGGTTCCGCCAATGATCACGAGTCTCTTGGCAAAGTTGATGGCGATAACGACCTCAGAGTTCGTCCCGTCCACGTCGGGGAGAGCATGAAAACGGGGCGAGTCAAGGATTGTGAACGTGTCAGGGGAAGTATGGACAACGGGTGGCTCCGGCTGGATCAGGAGGTTCCGCGCGAAAAGGTTGTGCCACGCATAATCGGTGACGACGCGGACGGGTATCCGGTATTTCGGGTCGGCGCCGCCATAGAGGTTCTGCACGAACACGTCGCGTCCCTGAAAGTACGCGCACATTTTTGCAAAGAGTGCATTGAACCGGGCTTCCTCCATCGGGCGGTTGACTTTTCCCCATGCAATTGTCCCCTCGCTGGCCGACTCCTTCACGATGAACTTGTCGTTGGGCGACCGGCCAGTGTGATGGCCGGTGTGAACCACCAGCGGACCGAGGTGCGAGATCCAGCCTTCGCGCCGCCGCACAATTTCTTCATATAATGTCGGCGTGGAGAGATTCCAGTAGACGTCGCCCAGGTTCCGCAATCCGAGTTGCTCCAAATGACTGATACC
>JAERML010000018.1 GCA_016844425.1 Bacteroidota bacterium | reverse complement strand
CATTAGTGCTGTGAGCCATCCTTTCTGTGCTGACTGTGATCGTGTGCGACTGACTGCAGATGGGAAATTCCGCACGTGCCTCTTCTCACTACACGAGACCAACCTCCGGACGTTGCTTCGGGGAGAGGCTACGGACGAAGATATTGCGATCGTTCTCATGGATGCGGTGCGGAACAAAGAGGAGGGCCACCTCATTAACCGTCCTGGCTTTGAAAGACTCGCGCGGACTATGAATCAAATTGGTGGATAGATGAGTGAATCAATGATTGAGAGTGGGTATGGGGCTTCTTGATGGCGCACCAAAGGTAAGCGGTTCGAACCGTGTTCTGATTACCGCTCTTTGAATAAGTTCCTCCATCTTTCTATATTGCTCTACCATCCGGAGCGACTTTTCACGCCGGGGGCAGTTCCTTCCTGAAATAGCCTTTACTATGCCAGCGCTTGCAGCAATAGATGTCGGCTCGAATGCCATGAGGCTTCTCATCGGCAACGTGGATGGAGAGCAGAAGATCACCATCGTGGAAAACCTGCGTGACCCCGTCCGCCTCGGGCAGGATGTCTTTACGAAGGGATCTCTCTCCGAAGAGACCATTGATCGTGCGACGGAGGCCTTTGTCCGTTTCAAGGAGCTTATTGACAGGCACGGAGTGAAGTGGACGCGGGCAGTTGCAACCAGTGCAACGCGTGAAGCACTGAACAAGGAGCTATTTATTGACCGCGTCAGTCAGGCATCGGGGATCGAACTCGAAGTGATCGGAACCGAGGAAGAAGCGCGTCTGATTCACGTCGCTGTCGCAGAGAAAGTCAATCTGAAGAACAAGACGGCGATGCTTGTGGATATCGGTGGCGGGAGCGCAGAGATTACACTCACATCCGACGGAAACATCATCGCCACAGAGAGCTTCAAAATGGGGACTGTCAGGCTTCTGCAGGTGTTGGAGGAGAAGAAGCACGGCGAGCGGCACTTCAACCAGTTGATGCGGGAATATGTGGATGCCACCCAAAAAAGAATCAGGAAGGAGATCGGCAACAAGAAGATCGACATTTGTGTTGGGACCGGTGGAAATATCGAATCATTGGGTGAGCTACGGAAGGAGTTGTTTGCCAAGGACAAGAACTCCGTCATCTCGGCCGAAGAATTGGATGCTTTGGTGAAGAAGCTCCAGGGCATGACATTCGAAGAACGGGTCCAGGAGCTCCGGCTCCGCCCCGACCGGGCGGACGTAATCGTTCCGGCGTCCATTGTGCTGCAGAAGATTGTCCGTCAGGCGGACGTGGAAGAAATACTCATTCCCAATGTGGGTCTCAAAGATGGGTTGCTCCTCGACATGGTGCAGGAGCTGTATGGCGAAAAGAAACATCTCCGCCGTGACCAGGTGATCACCTCCGCAACGCAGCTTGGTCGTAAGTATCTCTTCGACGAGCAACATGGAATAGAAACGGCGAGATTTGCAGTACGACTGTTTGATGAGACAAAGAATCTGCACAACCTGAGCCTCGAACACCGCCTGCTCCTCGAAGTTGCCGCGCTGCTGCATGACATCGGAACATTCATCAACGTGACCGACCACCACAAACATACGCAGTACCTCCTGATGGCAACGCCCGTCATCGGTCTCACTGAATCGCAGATGGCAATTGTGGCAAACGTGGCGCGATACCACAGGAAATCCATGCCGAAGCCACAGCATGAGGCCTACAGCCTTCTTTCTTCGAAAGAGCGCGTCATTGTCAGCAAACTTGCCGCGCTTGTCCGACTTGCGGATGCGATGGATAACGAGCATGCTTCCAAAGTTCAGGACTTTGAAGTGGAGTATAAGAAGCCGAAGTTCACACTGAAGCTTAGAGGCGATGGGGACCTGTTGCTGGAACGATGGGCGCTAGTGAAGAAATCGGCGATGTTCGAAGAGGTCTTCAGCGTCAAGTTCACTATTGAAGAGTGAGGCGATGATCGAGTTGTTGGTTCATACGCCATCCCGTGACAACGGTGGTAGCACTCACCCCGCCGCAATGGATCTGCATGCTCTCCTCGTGCGTTCGCTTGAAGAGCGATGGGCGAGATACACCAGCGAATTGCAGCGATGCCAGACACGATGCTCGGAACGGGCGGTACATGATCTGCGCGTTGCATCCCGCCGTCTAATCTCGACCATCGACGTCTTCATGACAGTCACGGAAGACGAAGGGCTGAAGAAAGTCCGGCAGACTCTGCGGAAGAGGTTCAAGATGCTCGGTGCATTGCGCGACCTGCAGGTCCAACGCAAGCGATTGGAAGCGATGCGTCCGGACTATCCCGAGCTGGAAGCGTTCCTTGCTGTGCTCCTCTTGCGCGAAAAGCGGCTTCTCAAACGAATTGATGTACAGCTCAGAAAAGTCCGTGTGGGGCCAATGGGTGTCCGCATCGGGCAAAGTATGGGAGGTTTGGGTACGCTTCTCAAGAACCCGTCGGTGGAACGCGCGGCCCGGTCTGCCGTGGTCGGTGCGGTTGCGGCGTCGTTTGCCCGCGCGGTCGACCTTCGCTGCAGAGTCGACCCGGGGCGGACTGCGACGATTCACCGGCTTCGGCTCGCGTTCAAGAAGTTCCGGTACCAGGTGGAGGCGCTACAGCCCCTGCTCATCGGTATGAGCGAACGCCGATTGAAAGCAATGAATACATACCAGGTAAAGATGGGGAACATTCAGGATAATGAAGTGCTGTCGGCATGGCTCAATACATATGCACTCCGCCGCAGAAAGCCGTCACGGGAGAACCTTCTGCGCGTGCACCAGGAACTCTCCCGCCAGCATGAGGAGCTCGTCGCGTTGTTCATGCAATCGGTAGATGATCTCTACACATTTTGGGATTCCGGTCCGAACGCAACCAGACTGGCAGGGTAGGCGAACCGCAGACCTGGCAACACCATCATCAGGACGTACCAATGGAATTGTATTTACTTAGACATGCTATTGCAGAGAATCGGGGCGGGGCAGGTTACGAGGATGATAGCAAACGTCCTCTGACGAGAAAAGGGGCCAGGAAGATGCGTAGCATAGCGGAGGGCATGCTTGCCCTCGACATCTCATTTGATGTTATCCTCTCAAGTCCGTACACGCGGGCGAGGCAAACGGCGGAGATTGTGACGAGGGTTTTTGGCGCGGAAAAGAGTCTTGAATTTAGCGACCACCTTGCCGTTGGGGGCGACCCCGAACAGCTTGTCGAGCAGCTCACCACAAACTATGCTGCCGTTGCCAGCGTCCTCCTTGTGGGTCATGAGCCATGGATGAGCAGCTTCATTTCTGCGCTTGTGTCCGGAGATCAAAACCTCTCCATCACTATGAAGAAGGGTGGCCTGTGCAAGCTGATGGTGGATACCCTGCGCTATGGCCGGTGTGCAACACTGGAGTGGCTACTCACTCCTGCCCAACTTGTCCGCATACAATAGAAATATGATGAAGACATTTGTTGTTTACCTTTTTTCCGTCTTGGTTGGTGTTTCGTGCGACGTGAGTGCACAAAAACCAAAGGCTTCACAATCCTGGCTTTCCAGGTACAATCTTCAAGACAAACAGCCGAAGCAGTTCAGACTCCCCAAGCGTATCAGCGAGGCGTCTGGCCTGGCAATGACTAGCGATGGGCGTTTGTTCACCCATGATGACGAACGTGGGGTCGTCTACCAGTTGGACTACAGCCGTGGCCAGATTGTCAAGCAATTTAGCATCGGCAACTTCGGGGTGCAGGAAGACTTCGAGGGGATCGCCGTGAAAAAGGACACGATCTACATGGTAGCAAGCAACGGTACTATCTTCGAGTTTCGTGAGGGTAAGGCAGGAGACAGGATGTTGTTCACGCAGTACAAAACTCCGCTGAGCATGAAGAACGATGTTGAAGGTTTGGAGTACGATCCGGAAACAAACGCGCTCCTCCTTGCATGCAAAGCGAGTCCCGGCAAGGAGTATCAGGGCAAGAAGGCTATCTATGCGTTTCCTCTTTCTACGAAGAGGCTGGAAGAGCAACCGCGCTTCCTGATTCCTCTTGACGCGGTTGCGAAGAAGTCACACAAAGGCGGGTTCCATCCGTCAGGCATCGCAAAGCATCCAACCTCCGGTACGTTCTTCATTATTAGCGCTGACGGTGAGTGCGTCGTTGAGCTTGGAAAGGACGGGAAGATTCTCGCGCAGGCAGAGATCCCCAAAAAGGTGAACAGTCAACCGGAAGGGATTGCATTCGCTCCGGACCTCACGCTCATTCTCTGCAATGACGGCCAGGGAGGCAATGGCACGCTCACGCTTTATCCTCTTGAAGAAAAATAATGGTTAAGAAGAGTTAATTCGACTCCCGCCCACTCCGCTCGTACCCTCCATAGTTCGTTGATTTTCCGCCGCAACATTTCTATATTAAGGCTCGTCATACCAAAGGCAAACCGTGTATTCTCAAGGACTTCGGAGGTTGAATGCAGTACGACATTAAGGCGATAAATGAGAAGATTCAAAAGGAGAGCGCCTTCATTGACCTGTTGCAATTAGAGATCGGCAAGGTCATTATCGGGCAGAAGTACATGGTGGAGCGGTTGTTGGTCGGACTCCTTGCCAACGGCCACATTCTCCTGGAAGGCGTTCCGGGTCTTGCCAAGACACTCTCGGTAAAAACCCTTGCCTCCGCGATCCATGCAAAATTCCAGCGCATCCAGTTCACGCCCGACCTTCTTCCCGCCGACCTTATCGGGACAATGATCTACAATCAGAAAGAGAGTTCTTTCCAGACCAAGAAGGGCCCTATCTTTGCGAATTTCATCCTTGCGGATGAGATCAACCGCTCCCCCGCGAAAGTGCAAAGCGCGTTGCTCGAAGCGATGCAGGAACGCCAGGTGACGATCGGCGAGCAGACATTCAAGCTTCCCGAACCATTTCTTGTCCTTGCTACGCAGAACCCGATCGAGCACGAGGGGACGTATCCGTTGCCCGAAGCGCAGGTGGATCGGTTTATGCTCAAGGTGAAGATTGATTATCCTTCGAAACAGGAGGAGCTGCAGATCATGCGCTCGAATGTAAACGGTCAGGGGGTAGCGGTGGCGAACGTCATTTCCCCTGCGGACATTATCAGGGCTCGCAATGTGGTCAATGAAATCTACATGGACGAGAAGATTGAGCGATACATACTCGACATCGTGTTTGCCACCCGCTCACCAAAAGACTACAACCTGAGCAACCTCAGTCAGTTGATCAGTTACGGCGCATCACCGCGTGCCACCATCAACCTCGCGCTCGGCGCAAAGGCATATGCGTTCATCAAACGAAGGGGCTACGTCATTCCCGAAGATATCCGCGCCATCAGCCTCGACGTTCTGCGTCACCGCGTGGCCCTTACCTATGAAGCAGAAGCCGAGGAGGTCACCTCCGAACAGGTTGTTCAGGAGGTCCTGAACAAGATCGAAGTACCGTAAGACGAGATCACTATGGAGGGCACAAGAACGCGGTGGGCCTCTTTGTGACTTTGTGTCCTAGTATCAATATCTGATTGCATGGAAACACGAGAGCTACTCAAGAAGGTCCGCCGAATTGAGATCAAGACCCGGGGAATGGTGAACCAGGTCTTTTCCGGAGAGTACCACAGCGTATTCAAAGGAAGGGGCATGGAGTTTTCCGAGGTTCGTGAGTACCAGTTCGGCGACGATATCCGGAGCATCGACTGGAACGTCTCTGCCCGGTTCAACCATCCCTTCGTGAAGGTGTTCGAAGAGGAGCGGGAGCTGACCGTTATGCTTGTCGTTGACCTCAGCCGATCGGGAGAGTTCGGCAGTGGAAAACAATTGAAGAATGAAATCGCAGCGGAGATTTGTGCAGTGCTCGCATTCTCGGCAATCAAGAACAACGACAAAGTCGGGCTCATCCTTTTTACTGATCGGATTGAGAAGTTCGTTCCTCCGAAGAAAGGACGCTCCCATATTCTCCGCATTATCCGGGAGCTCATCTCATTTTCAGCGCAGGGGACGGGAACAAATATCCGTGAGGCGTTGGAATACTTCCACCATGTCAACAAGAAACGGACGATCGCTTTTCTGATTTCCGATTTCATCGATGAAGGATACGACAAGATTCTCCGGATCATCAGCAAGAAGCACGACGTAATTGCAGTGGAGATTGCTGATCCGCGAGAGGAGCAAATCCCTGCAGTCGGATTGATGAAGCTCCGTGACGCCGAAACAGGTAAGGAACGCTGGGTCGATACCGCCAACCCCGCTGTCCGCAAATCATTTGAGAAGTTCTGGCACACTCGTCGTGAGGCACGACGCTCGATGTTCGTCAGGAGCAAGGTGGATGCCATTCGGATCCGTATCGACCGTCCGTATATCAAACCGATTGTAGACTTCTTTCAGCGGAGGGAACGGAGATTGTGAGTAGGTTTGTATCGGCTGCGGTGATCGTTTTGTTTCTATCAACCCCCTCGCTTCTGCACGGACAGGAGGTGGTTACAGCGACCGCGTCGGTGGATTCGACCACCTATCTCATCGGCGATTGGATCACTGTCCATGTCGATGTCCGTCATCCGCAAGGAACAGTGCTGACTCCACTCGTGGGAGACACCCTTGCCGAATTCCAGGTCATCGACCGGGGGATGTTGGAGAAAAAATCGGACACGGAAACGACAACACGGATGGTGGTTGCAGGGTATGACTCTTCTCTTTCTGCGATTCCACCCATCACATTTCTCTACACTCTTTCCGGCGACACAAGCAGTGGGCGAGTGTCTACGAACTCCCTTGCGATTACAATCCATAAGGTTCCGGTTGACACTTCGAAGGAGTTCAAGGACCTCAAACCTCCACTTTCTGTTGGAGTTACACTCGCCGAGATTGCGTTGTACGCGGGAATCCTCCTCGCAGTTGCGGTGGCTGCGTACTTCAGCTACCGGTATTTGAAAAGGAGAAAGAGGAAAGAGCCTGAGAGTGTCTACGTACCTCCACCTCGCCCTGCCCACCTCATCGCCCTCGAACAACTTGCGGCTCTGAAAGAAAAAAAGCTCTGGCAGCAAGGGCGGATCAAGGAGTATTACTCCGAAGCCACTGAGATTATCCGCCGGTATTTTGAGAACCGGTACGGTATCATGGCCCTGGAGCAAACCACCGACGAAATCATGTGCGAGCTGAAAAAGCATCGCCACGCGGAGAAGGTGTGGGACGAGACTGAAAGGGTACTCAGAAGGGCGGACCTCGTAAAATTCGCAAAGTACCAACCGGGGATCGATGAACATGAAGAGACTCTCGTTGTTGCGTTCGATCTCGTCGAGAAAACAAGAGGAACGGAAGCACAGATAGTGACACCACAATTGGAGCAGGCTCATGTTGGGGCCTAGCGTTGAATTTGCCAATCCCGAGTTCTTGTACGCGCTTGCGCTGATCCCGCTGCTGGTGGTCTGGTACATCCGCCGCCATCATTTTATTACCAGCGACATACAGTTCTCCACCCTTTTGCCATTCGCAGGTCTCCGGCCGACCATGAAAGAACGATTGCGGCACCTTCCCTTTGCTCTCCGGCTTATCGTTCTTGGCCTTGTCATCGTTGCGCTTGCGCGGCCGAGGACCACATCCCACGGGGAGGACGTCTATACGGAGGGGATCGACATTGCGATGGTGATGGATATTTCGGGGAGTATGCTTGCCGAAGATTTTCGCCCCAACCGGATCGAGGCAGCAAAGCAAGTGGCGCAAGAGTTCATCGACGGCCGTACCAACGACAGGATCGGGCTGGTAGTGTTTGCGGGCCAAAGCTTTACGCAGTGTCCCATGACGCTCGACTATCGTGTTCTGAAGAACCTAATCCGACAGGTGAAACCGGGAGTTGTGGAAGATGGAACTGCAATCGGCATGGGGATTGCGCAGGGAGTCAACCGGCTGAAGGAAAGCAAAACCAAGAGTAAGGTGATGATCCTGCTGACCGACGGGGTGAACAACAAGGGGGAGATTGACCCGATCACTGCATCGCAGATCGCGCAGACATTCGGAATTCGCATCTACACGATTGGTGTTGGGACAGTTGGTGAGGCGCCATACCCCGTGCAAACGCCATTCGGCATCCGCTATCAGAATGTGCCGGTCGATGTCGATGAGAAGACTCTCCAGAAGATCGCCGAGTTGACGCAGGGGCAGTACTTCCGGGCAACAAACAACAAGAGCCTGAAGCTCATCTATAATGAGATCGACGACATGGAAAAGACGCGCATCGAAGTGAAGGCCTATCGGTCGTACACGGAACTCTTCTATGGCTGGCTTGCGGCTGGATTGGTTGCGCTATTGATCGAGCTTGTCCTTGTGAGTACAGTTTTCCGAAAACTTCCCTGATGATCCGTTTCGCACATAGCGAGTATCTCTTCCTCCTGATCCTTGTACCCGTCGCAGTGGCCGGATATTGGTTTCTCGCACGGGCACGACTGAGGGCACTTCAGCGATTTGGTGGGTTGAATATTCTTGAGAGACTTGCAAAGTCCGCCAGCCGGACGAAGCGGTTGGTGAAGTTCGGTCTGTTTCTCCTCGCGTTTGTGTTTCTTGTGGTGGGGTTTGCCAACCCGCAAATCGGCACACGGTTGCAGGAAGTCAAGCAGGAAGGAGTTGACCTTTTCATTGCCCTTGACGTGTCGTTGAGTATGAAGGCGGAAGACATCAAACCAAACCGGCTCGAGAAGGCGAAGTTCGAGATTCGCAATCTGATCGAGCGGCTCGGCGGCGACCGTCTGGGTTTGGTCGTGTTTGCCGGAGACGCATTCACTCAGTTTCCGTTGACGACAGACTACAGCGCTGCCAACCTGTTCCTTGATGTGGTGGACACAGATGTTGTCCCGACTCCGGGGACATCCATTCAGGCCGCTATCAAGCGGTCGATGGATTCGTTTGACTTTGAGGATCCCACGACAAAAGTTCTTGTCATCATTACTGACGGAGAGGAAACAGAGGGAGAGGCGTTCAGTGTCGCAGAAGAAGCGGGCAAGAAGGGTGTCATTATCTACACCATAGGAATGGGATCGCCAATAGGATCACCGATTCCCGTGTACAATGCTGCGGGGATGCAAGTGGATTTCAAGCGTGACCGATCAGGGAGCATTGTAATGACCAAGCTGGATGAGACATCGCTTGAGAAGATTGCCGCTGTCGGGAATGGTGCGTACTACCGTGCCACGAATGCGCAGAACGAGCTGGATGACGTCTACAAGAGCATCAACTCACTGCAGAAGAGAGAATTTGGCGTAAAGCAGTTTACCGACTACGAAGACAGATTTCAATTCTTTATTGCTGCCGGAATCATTCTGCTGCTGATTGAGTTGTTGATATCAGAGAAGAAGATTGGGTGGATCGCACGGTGGAACCCATTGAAACGCGAGGAGGGCGTGAGAACATGAAAAATGGGGTAGTGGTTATTGGAATAATGGCCGCGCTTGCGGCTGGCGGTATGGCGTGGGGACAGTCGGTCCGGTCGCTCGTGAACGGAGGGAACGATCTGTACGAAGAAAAGAAGTTTGGCGACGCCGAGGTGAACTACAGAAAGGCCGTCGAAAAAGAGCCGGCGTCCGTGGAGGGACATTTCAATCTGGGCAATGCGCTCTACAAGCAGGGGAAGACGGATGAGTCGGTGAAAGAGTTTGAGAATGCGATGCTCAAGGCAGAAGAAAAGAACACGCGCGCTGACGCACATTACAACATCGGCAACTCCTACCTGAAAGCACAGCAATATCAGGATGCGGTGAAGTCCTACGTGGAGGCCCTGAAACTCAACCCGGACGATATGGAAGCGAAGTATAACCTCTCGTACGCGCTGGAGAAGCTAAGGCAGCAGCAACAACAGCAGAAGAAGGACGATAAGAATCAGGACAAGAAGAACGACAAGAGCAAGAACGACCAACAGAAAAACGACCAGCAACAACAGGATCAAGAGAAGCAGAAGCAACAGCAGCAAGATCAGCAGCAACAGGCCCAACAACAGCAGAAGCGGCAGCAGGAAAAGCAAATGTCCAGGGCAGACGCCGAACGGATCCTTGACGTCCTGAAGAACAATGAAAAAGATGTGCAAAAGAAACTACGCATCCGTCAGGCAGTGCGGCCGAAAGGGGAGAAGGATTGGTAATGGTGCGACAGACAATGGTTGTTGTGTTCCTTCTCGTCCTGGCCGCCTCTCTTTCTTTTGGTCAGGATGCAGCGTTTGATGCAAGTGTTGACAAGAATCCCGTTGGGATGGGGGATCAGTTCACTCTTTCCTTCACTCTCCGTAATAGCGGCATGGGTGGTGGGAAAAATCTGCAGTTGGCTGATCTGAGCAAATTCCACGTCATGTCGGGCCCCAACCAATCATCCAGTATGCAGTTCATCAACGGGGCAGTATCATCGTCGATTACCTATACCTATATCCTGCAACCGAAAGAGATAGGGAAGTTTACTATTGGCGCGACTTCAATTGAGGTCGGTGGGAACGTTTACAAAACTGCCCCACTTACGCTGGAGGTGGTCAAGGGAGCACCCAGGCCCAAGACACAAACGAGCGCTCCTGCAGACGTGACCGGGCAGATCGGTGACAATTTGTTCCTGAAAGCTATGGTTGACAGAACGACTGTCGTGCAGGGAGAACAGATCAATCTCACATTCAAGCTCTACACGCGAGTGTCCATCTCCAACTATGCGGTGGACAAGAATCCGGCAATGACGGGATTCTGGAGTGAAGATGTGGAGAACCCGAAGAACATTGCTCTCTCCAATGAAGTGGTGAACGGGAAGCAATACCGCGTCGGGGTGATCCGGCGACTGGCCTTGTTTCCTACGCAATCGGGCACCCTCGAAATCAGTCCGATGGAAGTGCAGACGACGGTCCAGATCCAATCCCGGTCTACGGATCCGTTTGATGCGTTCTTCCGTGACCCGTTCGGCCAATCGGTAAATCACACGGTCAAGAGTGAGCCTATCCGCATCAAAGTGCAGCCGCTGCCCCCTGGCGCGCCGCCAAGCTTCAAGGGGGCCGTGGGGCGATTCACTATGACTACCGCGGTAGACAAGAAGA
>JAERML010000017.1 GCA_016844425.1 Bacteroidota bacterium | reverse complement strand
AGGCGTGGACCTCGCCTGGATTCGTGCTGAAGATGTGGAGCGTGATGGCGCGGAGCCTCATCTGCGGAACATCTCCGGTCTTCTCGTTGCCCCTGGCTTCGGTGAGCGGGGTATCGAAGGAAAGATCATCGCCATACAGTACGTCCGGACGCATGGAATTCCGTTCTTCGGCATCTGTCTTGGGCTGCAATGTGCTGTCATCGAGTTCGCACGGAACGTCTGCAAGCTTTCCCGCGCCAACAGCACGGAATTCAAGAAGACCGATCAGAACGTGATCGACATGATGCTGGAGCAGAAAAATGTAAAAGAATACGGCGGCACAATGCGGCTCGGCGCATATCCGTGCAAACTGACTAGAAACTCCAGGGCGTTCAGTGCCTACAAGAAGGAGCTGATCCACGAACGACACCGCCACCGGTACGAAGTGAATGACGCATTCAAGGAATGCCTGAGCTCGGGCGTTGTGGAGCCGATGCGGGAACGGGCGGGGGCACATGGCATGCTTTTCACCGGCATCTGCCCGGATAACGGCCTTGCGGAAATCATCGAGCTGCCGGACCATCCCTGGTTTGTCGGCGTGCAGTTCCATCCCGAGCTGAAGTCACGGGCAACGAACCCTCATCCTCTCTTCCGGGATTTTGTGAAGGCCGCGATGGAATACAGAGAACAACACCGAGACTGATTCGCTTGCCTGCGTAAGGCAGAGAACCGTCAAACCCTACTGCCAACTTCAGGAGCACCACACGAGGTTCGCCGACCCTTCACCTGACTACCTGAACAAGGTCGGCCTCCAAACCGATCGTCAAAAAGTCACCGCCGCGTGGCGACAAATCTGCAGCGACCACCCGGACGCGTATGTCGTTCACTACCCCCAACACATCCGGCGGATGAAACACCGCGACTTCGTCAGGATCATCACGAAGGTCTGTTCCCTCCAGCCTGGTTCGAGAATTCTCGAGACCGGATGTGGAAGCGGCAGGGATATTCTGTATTTTGCCACATCCGGGTATGCATGCACGGCAATAGACATCAATGACGCCTGGCTTGCACAATTGGAGCGGGCAAAGCGGGTAATGGACAGAGACATCTGTCTTGAGACGCTCGGTGCCGACTTCTTTTCACTTCCATTCGCTGACGAAACATTTGACCTTGTCTTCAACAGTGGCGTGATTGAACACTACGACCAACTGACCCGGGGTGCTGTCCTCACTGAGATGATGAGGGTGGCGAGGAAAGGCGGGTATGTCTGTTGCGCATTTCCAAACAAAGAGCATGTCCTCGAGTCTGTGTGGGAGACGATGATCAGCCGCACGAGCGACCACGACAAGTATGATATCCCCGAACAGAACATCACACCATCCATTCTCACTGAGTTGCATTCCGTCGGATTGAGACCGATACTCCTTGACTGGATTGACTGCTACGATACCATCAGTCGCTACCCATCCTGGCTTCCCTTGCGGACCATTTCGTTTGCCGCAAATGCTTTGCTGCCGAGAATCCCAAAAAGATTCAGGAGAAAGCTCGGTACACGTGTTCTCGTTGTCGCACAACGAACCAAACAATAATCACTCCCATGACGGTACCAATTTCCACCGAAACGGCCAGGCACTACAACTGGGGAACTGCTTGCGACGGCTGGCATCTGTTGGCGCAGACTCACTTGAGTGTCATTCAGGAACGTGTCCCGCCGGGTCAACGCGAGGTGGAGCACTATCATGCTACCTCGCATCAGTTCTTCTACATTCTTCAAGGGGTCGCAACAATCGAGATAGGAGGTGAACGTATCGCTCTTAGAGGAGGTGAGGGTCTTGAGGTACCACCAGGGACTCGTCATCAATTCAGGAATGATTCGGGTGGTGAGGTCTTATTCCTTGTCATTTCGGCACCACCAAGTCATGGTGACCGTGTCGTTACAGAAGAAACAAGCACTCCCGGAGCAAATCCATAGCATGTGCGGACATTGGCTTGTCATCCCTGCTTGACTCTTCCGGCTTGTCTCAGTATCGTGCACACCATGAACAGAGACTCCGCCAAACTACGAGCGTGGTACGCCCAACACCTTGGCATCGATACGGGCCTGGAGGGTGGCAGACCTTGACGAGTTCATCGCCCAGCTCAAACGGCACGGAGTGGAAATTGACGGAGGGATTGAAAAGCACGAGGCCGGACGGTTTGCATGGGTGATGGATCCGGAAGGAAACCGAATTGAACTCTGGGAGCCTGCAAGCCCATCAGGGGCAGAGACATGAGATTCGATTCTAGAAGAAAGGGATGAGTGTTTCTATCTCACTCTCTGGTTTACAATAGTATCCAACGAAGACGCCAACACAGGAGATTTATTGATTTTCAGACCTCAAATCGCTACACTGAAGAAGTTTCCAGCCTCTCACTGACCCTCGATCATGCATCTTCAATTTCAAGGCGCTGCCCGCACTGTCACCGGCTCCATGCATATGCTCACCGTTCAGGGCAAGACCATTTTGCTCGACTGCGGTATTTACCACGGCAGGCGAGAGGAATCCCGGGAGCGGAACAGCAGCTTTCCTTTCGACCCCTCATCCATCAACGCAGTTGTCCTTTCGCACGCCCACATCGACCACAGTGGAAATCTCCCGGGTCTCGTGAAGCAGGGATTTCGCGGCCCGATTTACTGCACGCGGGCAACGCAGAGCCTTTGCGAGGTCATGTTGAAGGATAGTGCCTTCATTCAGGAGAAGGATGCAGAGTTCATCAACAAGAAGAACCGGAAAAAGAAACTCCCGCCAGTGGTGCCGCTCTACACTCAGGCCGATGTCGATCAGACGATCCCTTTGTTTCGGGGATTCGACTACGGAAAACCATTTCCTGTTACAGATGATATTGATTGCCGGTTCGAAGACGCGGGGCATATTCTTGGCTCTGCCTCCGTTTCAATGACTTTGCGCGAGAGGGGCCTGACGCGCACTCTTGCCTTTACTGGTGACCTCGGACGTCCCAACCTGCCCATCCTCCGGGATCCGGTTTTCATCGGAGACGCTGATTACCTGATCAGCGAGAGCACTTATGGAGGCCGATATCACTCTCCCGTGTCTGGAATGGCGGACCAGCTTCTGGCGCCGATCCTCCGGGCATGCGAGAGAAAAGGAAAGATTGTGATTCCGGCATTCAGTGTCGGGAGGACACAGGAGATCGTGTACGTTCTTCATCAACTCAGCGCGGAAGGAAAGATCGACAGCATCCCGGTCTTCGTGGACAGTCCTCTTTCCGTTAATGTGACGGAAGTATTCCGCAAGCACCCTGAGTGTTTCGATGCCGAAACCCGCGCGATCCTCTCCGCCCCACAACAGAACGACCCGTTTGGTTTTGCGCGTCTTACCTACGTTAAAGATGTGGAGCAGTCCAAAGAGTTGAACGAGCGGCCCGGGCCTTTCATCGTTATTGCCTCCTCCGGTATGTGCGAAGCAGGCCGTGTGCTTCATCATCTTTCCAATACCATTCAGAATCCGAGCAACATGGTCCTTATCGTGGGGTATCAGGCAGAGCACACACTTGGAAAGAAACTGGTGATGAAGGAACCTGAAGTGAACATTTTTGGGGAACCGCATGCACTCAAAGCAGAAGTTGTAGTGCTGAATTCATTCAGCGGGCATGCGGATAGAAATGAGCTCCTGGAGTACATCCGGCGATTTGACCCCCGCAGGTTGAAGCAGACGTTTCTCGTCCATGGCGACCTGGACCAGTCGGAGAAGCTTGGGGCGGGCATTCGTGAGGCGGGATTTTCAGGGGTGTCGGTTCCGACACGCGGCGAAAAGGCAATGCTCGTATAGCCCGCCATGCGCCCAGCACGATGTATCTCCGTTCTCCTTGTAGTGTTCTGCTGTTCTTTTCTTGTTTCTGCGCAGGACATCACGCGCGGTGTGGAACTTGTGCAGGAGACCAGGGATACTCTAAGCAAGATGAACAACGCCAGCATCCTCTTCGAACGAAACATCAATACGTTCAACTGGCTTGGGCAAGCGACCGTAGACACAACTGCTGGTGACGTTGGCATCCGGTTGCGTGAACGGTATACGTCCGCCGTGACGTTGCTCGATGGAGGCTCCGGAGGAGGGCCGCGAAACCTGCAAAGCAATCAACAGAATCTTTCTCTCCAACTCAATCGTCCGCTGACTCCCGATCTTATTACCCACACCCGATGGTCATCACTCGTTTATTCGGACAATAAGTCCCTTGGACTGAGTACAGCGTCCATTCACAATCTTCTTGCCGGCGTGCAATATTTTCCGGTAGGTTTCGTCTCCCTGACACCGCTGGTCGGGTACCGGTGGGACAATCAGGCAGGATTTCGAGACAAGGGGCTCAGCTACCTGATCGGCGCCCAGACACATGAACTGCGTACCGACGGCTATGCATTAACGGCAGAGGGGCAGTTTCGTGAGGACCGGCTCGATCCGCGAACGTTGCAAACGCATTTCGCAACCGTTGGTGTGCAGAAAACATTTGAGGGAGGAACGCGTGACAGCCTCGAACTCGGGTTCCGGCAAAACCGCCGCGAGTTCTACGTTATCGCCGACAGCAATATCGAAAGCAGAAGCGACCGGCTTTTTACGTTCACTAACCTTCTCGACTACGAGCTCGATCGCGGCATGGTGACAACCCTTTTCGTGAATGTCTCAAGCCGGTTACTGGACAAGGACGTCCGGTACCAGCGTACGCGCCCCGATGGTGTATTTGACACCCAGATCGAAGAGTTCCGTCTCGATACGTATATCGAGGCTTCCTACCGCCCCACGGACGGCGGACTTACTGCAAGTGCGCGCATGTACTACAGTGAGCGGAACGAAAGCCACACCGCAAAACCGATTCCCGATGCGCCGCAGAATATCCAGAATCTCTTCCGTGCAAGCAACCAGAATGAGAAACTGAAAGACAATCTGTCGCGGCGCACGGCGCTCTCCGGTACAGTCCAGATCCCCATGTCACTTTCAGACGCGGTAAGAGTGTCCGGGGCTGCGAGCATCTTGCGGTACGACACCCCTGCCGACAGCAACTTTCAGGACCGTGATGAACTCCTCCTCGCTCTGTCACTTTCGACATCGCACCATATCAGCCAGTACTTGGATGTTGGTGTGTCACTGGAAGGAAACCTGAGCCACATCGTGTACCTTTTCAGCAAGCAGAGTGCGAATAACAACTACAACCGCGTCCTTCGTCTCTCCCCCCGGGTAACCTACCGGCCAATCAGGGAAGTCACCACCATGAATACCTTCGAAGTGCTTGCAAACTACACGGTGTACGATTTCGAGCAGCAGCTGACACTCGTCCGGAGCTTTTCGTATCGGCAATTCAGTTGGATTGACTCCACCAGTGTTGAGCTCACGCACAGGGTTGGACTTGATTTTCTTGCATATTTGAAGTTATATGAACGGGGTCAGTTGAAGTGGTCCGAATTCTCAGAGCGGACGGAGAATTCCTTTGTCGACCGCACTTTTGCAGGACAGGTGCGGTTTGCCCCCTACACAGGACTCCTCTTTGCTGTCGGTATACGCTATTTCAGCCAGTCCCGATATGTGTTCGATGCGGACGGAAAAACTCTTGATAGTTTCCTCAGAAGTATCGGGCCGACATGCGCAATCACCTGGGAGTCCGGTCGGTACAGCAGCATCAGTCTTCGTGGATGGTACGAACGTCAGACACAGACGCGACCTTCGGGCGTCACGGACGAAGGGACGGCACGCTCGCTCACCAATATTAGTATGAACATCCGTATCAATTTCTAGGACCACTGGTGGCGCACAAGCAAACCGTGTTCCGGCTGACTCTGCACAGCAATCCGAAACAGATCAGGAGAGTGGAGACCTTTCTCCACAAGATCAATCGAGTTGCACACCTCGACGAGATTGAGCTGCACAAGCTCATGGTCTCTCTCACTGAGGCAGTCAACAATGCGATTGTTCATGGTAACAAGCTGAACGAAACGAAGAAGGTGGTGGTCCGGTGTGAATTGCTTCCGGATTGGCTGGTCGTTTCGGTAACAGACGAAGGGCGGGGGTTCACGCTGGATAAGGTGCGCAACCCGTTGAGGAAGAAGAACTTGTTACGCGATAGCGGCCGTGGAATTTTCTTGATGAGAACGCTGATGAACAAGGTAGAATACGAGATCGGAACGTCGGGCGTGGAAGTCCGTCTCTGGCTGGACTTAAGAAAGTGAACTCAGGGAATGGACAGCGTCGTAATTTCTTGGAATGAGCCACGGATGCTGGCAAAGCCGTCGGATTCTTCCCGGAACCTGAGGAAGCCCGCCGGTGCATCTGTCAACCACAGGGTAAACGCCAGCCGTGGCGATGTGATATCCACTCGATACGCAGCAACGGCCTGGGGCACACCGTTGACCGTTACTGCAATCAACTCCTGATCCGCGGAGAATCTTCCGAACGCCAACTCCACGCCCGCACTGTCTGTTGTTCCAACACTCCACGATCCGTTGCTTGACGAGGGCGAAACCACCTTATCCCACCGACGTTCGATGATGCTTCCCTCCCGTTTCTCGATCAAGTCCGCAAGGAACCCGAACCAGAACACGTCACCGTTCGACGTCACGCGCAGGTACACGGAGTCAACATGATCGAGCGAATTCACCCCCGGCTGGAGCGCAACATATACGCTGTCGATCAGATGGTTGACGTCTGAAAACCCGCCATACACGACCGCGGTATCAGCAACCTTCAGCGAACGGCGTGACAAGGTGGAGGGAATCCGGGAGCCATAAATGTCCAGCTGCCACGTGTTGTAAACATATCTGCTATCGGCAATCAGTCGCAGATTCAGGTGGATGGGGAGAGGTTCATTTCCTGCCGGCCCTTCTTCCCGGCATCCGCCTCCCCACAAAAGAACAAGGAGGGCGCATCCCGGCAACACGTGGAGAACATGCCGCAACGAGGCCCTCCTTTGATACGGCAGATGCACTTAGATTTTCAGCTTTGCGATGGACTGTTTCACATCATCGGCGGATTTGTTCAAGGCTGCCTGTTCGTCAGCATTCAGCGTGATCTGGATGATCTCTTCAATCCCCTTCTTCCCAAGCTTCACCGGCACGCCAACGAATGTATCCTTCAGTCCGTATTCCCCCTGCAAGTACACGGCGCACGGGAGGATGCGCTTCTTGTCCCTGACGATTGCTTCGGTCATTAGCACAGCTGAGGCCGACGGGGCATAATACGCACTACCCGTCTTCAGGTAGTTTACAATCTCAATTCCGCCATCGCGCGTGCGCTTCACAAGCCGGTCGATGGTTGCCTGGCTGAGGAGCTCGGTAATAGGGATGCCTGCAACTGTAGAGTACCGCGGCAGCGGAACCATTGAATCACCGTGGCCACCGAGCACAAACGCGTTCACATCTTCTACTGAGACATTCAGCTCCATGGCAATGAAGGTGCGGAACCGGGCAGCATCAAGCACGCCGGCCATGCCCATTACGCGCTGCTTCTCGAAGCCACTGACTTTCCATGCAACGTACGTCATTACATCGAGCGGATTGGAGACAACGATGATAATTGAGCGCGGAGACTTGGCAACAGCGGCTTCGGTGCAGCTTTTCACGATGACGCTGTTGGTGTTCATCAGGTCGTCTCTGCTCATGCCCGGTTTCCGAGCAATGCCTGCTGTTATGATAACAATATCGGAGTTGGCGGTTTCGTCGTAGCCGTTCGTTCCAACGACACGGACGTCCGTTTTTTCGACCGGTGTTGCTTCGTACATATCGAGTCCCTTTCCCTGCGGGACACCTTCAATCACGTCAACGAGGACGATTTCGTTGGCAAGCTGCTTGTCGACGAGGCGTTGCGCTGTCGTCGCGCCGACGTTCCCTGCACCTATGACGGTAATCTTCATGGGGTTTCTCCGGAAATGTTCAGATGAATGGTTGGTGTGAAGAACAACTGCCTATCGCATCGATCGGCGAGGCAGGGTAGGTTGTGTATCGTACACTTGAAAAAACAATTGGCCCCCCGCGCGTCGTGAGAGGCCAAACATGCTGCAACGTCTACGGAGGTGTTGCTAGGCTTTCGGAAGAATACTGACGACCTTCCTTGCCTTGCTGTATTTCTTGAACTGTACCACGCCGGAACTCAGCGCGAACAATGTATCATCACCGCCGATGCCGACATTCGTGCCGGGCTGAAACCGGGTACCTCGTTGTCTAACCAGAATGCTCCCTGCGGAGACCGTTTCGCCACCGAACCTCTTCACGCCCAGACGCTGCGCATTGCTATCCCGGCCGTTTCGTGAACTGCCAACACCCTTCTTGTGTGCCATAACTCTGCTTCCTGCCTGTTACTTGCCGATACTGGTGATCTGGACATGCGTGTACGCTTGGCGGTGTCCCCGCTTCACGCGATACCCTTTTCTCTTCTTCTTCTTGAATACAATGACCTTGTCTGCCTTCCCGTGATCCATAATGGTACCCTCAACCGTGGCACCGTTCACCAGTGGATTGCCGACCCTGGTCTCTTTCTCGCCGCCGAGAAGAAGGACCCGATCGAATTTGACCTTTGCGCCAACCTTGGCCTTCAATGTGGGGACATAAATCTTGTCGTTAGGGGCAATTTTGTATTGTTTTCCGGCAATTTCAACCACAGCAAACATGTGGCGTGTCCTCATTCTGGGGTGAAAAAGACTTTCTTACATTCGTTTACAAAGGTAACCAATCCGATGAAGAAAGTCAACGGAAAATTCCGAAGTAGACGTACTCAGTCGAAATAGGAGCTTATTGTATCCTGATAGTCTGCCGCGGCAACAACCCTGAGGAGAAAGTAATTATCAATCTGCACATAGTCAAACTGGAGGAACCGGCTGGCCTCATGTTCGATGGTAACCACGGTTTTGAGTGCTTCATGAATATCGTCGGATGGACCGGAGAACAGAAAGTCCTTTCCGTTTAGAATATCACGGCGATGAATGAGGTGCCGACGGAGAAACTCCCTGGCCGAAGAGAAGCGCTCGACCTTGGTGTTGTCTTTCAGAACCGCAACGATGTCATCCATGTGAGAAGGTCGCCTTCGCAACGTCACAGGTCCTCCTTCAGAGTAAGAACCCGGAGACCATTGAGAACAACCAGAAGCGCTGCGCCATCATCGGCGAGAACGGCCATCCACAAAGTCGCTACACCGGTCAGACTAAGGAACAAAAACACCAGCTTCAGTCCGAGGGCGATGGCAACATTCTGCTTGATGATGGCCATCGCCTTGCGGCTGAGCCGGAACAATAACGGGAGGCGGGAGAGATCATCCGACATCAAAACAATGTCCGCCGTTTCAAGGGCTGCGTCTGTGCCGTTTACACCCATCGCAATTCCCACAGAGGCTGCAGCAAGCGCCGGGGTATCGTTGATGCCATCTCCTACCATGGCCACAGCCCCGTACTGTTTTTTCAGCGCGACAATTTCATTCACCTTGTCCTGTGGAAGCAGGCGTGCACGTGCTGCGGAGAGGCCCAATTCGCCCGAAACCTGCTCGGTCGCCCGTTCGTTGTCACCGGAGAGCATGACCAGTGCCTTGAACCCCATTGCACGCAACGAATCCACTGCACGTCTGCTCTGCTGCCGGGCAGTGTCGCGAATGGCCAGCACGGCAACGGCTTCCTTATTCTTGCCAAGTACGATCACTGTCTTTCCTTGTTCGTGAAGCTCGGCAAGAGTCTGCTCGACATCGGGAGAACAATATCCGCGCTCTTCACACAATTCATGGTTCCCAAGATAGTAAGTCGAGCCATCAACGTGCGCCCGGACGCCTTTCCCTGGCAGTGCCTCGAAATCCTCGACCGGGATTCTTGAGAAGTCGATCCCTCTTCGATATGCTTCTTCCAGAAGGGCCGAGGCAAGGTGATGCTCGGAGCGGTCTTCAATGGCAGCAACTAACTCGATAACGCGATCCTGTGTGAGGGAGTTCATCGGGATGATATCCGTCAGGACCGGTTTCCCTTCTGTGAGTGTCCCGGTCTTGTCGAATGCCACTGCGTTGACGCGTCCGGCTGTCTCGAGATGCATTCCTCCTTTGATCAGAATGCCACGGCGCGCGGCAAACGTCAGGGCACTGACAATAGTAACGGGGGTGGAGATAACCAGGGCGCAGGGACAGGCTATTACCAGCAACACGAGTGAGCGGTACACCCAGTCGATAAGCGGTTGCGCGAAGATCACGGGGGGCACGAGGGCCACCAGCACTGCAATGCCAAGGACTACGGGTGTGTAGATGCGGGCGAACTTGTCCACAAAGTTCTGAATTGGTGCGCGCTGCAATTGCGCGTCCTGCACTCCGTGCACAATCCGCGCCAGTGTGGTCTCCTCGAATCGCCGGGTAACCCTGACCCGCATTGTACCCCGTCCGTTAATGGAACCCGCGAAGACCCTGGCACCCGACCGTTTCGTCACGGGTGTGGACTCTCCCGTAATGGGAGACTCATTTGTCTCCGAACTTCCTTCCACCACCACCCCATCGAGCGGCACCCTCTCACCCGGACGAATGACAACCGTCTCGTCGATGCGGACATTCTCTGCGGCAACAACAACCTCTCCTTCCGATCGCAACACATTTGCCTGCGTAGGGGATAGAGCAACCAACGATCGGATTGCGCGTTTTGTTCGTGTTCCGCTATAGGATTCGAGCATCAGGGAAACCGCAAAGAGCACAATCACCGCAGCCGCCTCACTCCACCGATCGATCAACAATGCGCCAAGAACCGCCACCGACATCAGGACATTCATGTCCAACGAAAATCGGACCGCCGCCTTCCAGGCTTTCGCAAACACCTTCGCTCCACCAATCAGGATCGCCGCGAGCAAAGCACTGCGGATGAACATTTCGGGAAAGCCCGCCACCTCACCAACCAGGCGGGAAAGCCCGCCACCTCAACAACCAGGCTCACAGCTGTCAGAATACCTGCGACGACAGCACGAAGGCCGTCGCCATGCCGTTTCCAGAAGGGTTCTTCTGCCACCAACTCCTGCTTGCTGCGCGCATCGAACCCTGCCCGGCGTAGCAGGCTTTTCACATTTCTCTCGGGCACCTCCCGCGCAATGGCAAGCTCACATGTCACCAGGTTAAATGTATACTGCTTTCGACCGATGGCGGTGTCCAGTATCTTCCGGAGCGTTGCCTCCTCCGTCGAGCAGCAGACTCCCGAAACAAAGAGTGAGGTCGTTTGCCGTCGTGTGCTATCTGTCTCTGTTGATTCCATAGGATCAATACTCCGAGACATGTCTCACACCGAGACGGATGAGATCTTCGATGTGCTCATCATCCAGCATGTAATAGGTCATCTTCCCTTCTTTCCGATACTTCACCAGGCGCATGGTTTTCATGGTGCGAAGCTGGTGTGAGACGGCCGAATCAGACAGGAGAAGAAGTCCGGCAATATCACCGACACACAATTCACTTCGTGACAGGGCCAGACATATTTTCAGGCGTGTGACATCGCCCAGCACTTTGAATGTCTCGCTCAGGCCAAGGAGTGTGTCCTCGTCATAGATGGCTTTCCGCGCAGCGGTGGCATTCTCCCGGTGCACAAATGTGACAGCTTCTGCAAGGTTCTTGGTTTTCATTGCGATCCTCAACAATTGAATATCTATTCAACTGTTCCAATATAGGAGCGTTGGCGCAAACAATCAAGGGAATTTCAGGCAGGGGGAAATCGTTTCCATACGTGTCTTTGTAGACTCGTACAATCGCCGGGAGGTAAAAACACACATGACCATGCACAGGGCACCGGCGAAAAGGTCGACGACGTAGTGATACCGTTGGTAGACCGTTGCTACGACCAGGAGTATTCCCACAATGTAGATCAAGAAGCGGACCTTCGCACGCAGTTTCGCACTCAGGTACATGAGCACAAGGGTCATCATGGTGTGGCCGCTGGGAAACACGTCGCGTTGAGTGCCTGCAATGGCTACCTCGTTCGGCACACCCATCGGAACTGACCCGCCGGCATTGACGAACCACCGGAGATACGGGGTCAGCAGCACCCCGGGGAGGTCGGTATCCAGCGCGCTGAAGTCATGCAGCGTGAAGCGTGGCCCGATGGCAGGAAGGAAGAAATAGCCGACATATGAGAGAAAGAATCCATACACACATGTGAACATGAAGTAGTGAAAAAGATCCAAGTTGTGCCGACGGTACAATTCATATCCGAGAATGAGAAAGAGAAAATAGAACGAGGTGTAGGCAATCTGCAGGATTTCTGTCATCCATGGATTCGCATATTGCATGAACCACTCGGTGGGGTTCACGCCAAACAACCACCGGTCGATCGCAATCAAAAGATCATCATAATCGCGCCCGAAATGAAGTGGCTTGATCATGAAGTAGAGTTCCTTGAATAGAAGGAAGACCGCCGGAGCCATGTACCAGTCGTGGACGTATGATAGAAGACGGGAACCGGTTGTATGCCGCAGATACCCGAGGATGCAGACTGCCACTGTGAGTGTGCAATTGATCACCACGAGGTTCAGCCATTGCGGGATCCGTGCGGCAAATACCAGGTTGATCAGCGAGAGAAGTGTTAGATAACCAATCACAAGTACATCGGCAGAGTGCAGATAGACAGTCACCTTCCGGAAATCCATGCGGGCGTCGCTGCTATTGGATGAAGTGGAGGAGAACGGTGGAGAGACCCAGGAAAATGCCGAACCCGACAATATCCTGAAATGTGGTTTCAAACGGCCCTGCGGTCACCGCGGGATCGAACCCGAGCCGTTTCGAGACAAGCGGGATCAGTGTCCCCATGGTTCCCGCCGTCGACATGGAGGCGAACATCGATACACCGACCACCATGCCGAATGGCCAGTGGTGCGCCCAGAGCGCGGCAATTGTGCCAAGAGTCGCGCCACACACACCGGCCATCAAGAGTACAGTCCGGATCTCGCGCCACCACGCACGACGCCAGTCGGAGAGGGCAACCTGGCCGGTCGCCAACCCGCGCACGATGATCGCTGCTGCCTGCAACCCTACGTTGCCGGAAATGGCCGAGATAACCGGCATGAAACTCGCAAGCAGGATCACCTTGCTCAGGGTCTCGTCGAACAGCGACACCACGATTCCCGAGATCAACGACACGGCCATAGTCGCGAGGAGCCACGGAATACGCATACGGGCAATTTGGAGCGGGGATTTTCTCTCCATTTCCGCCGCGTCACTACCCATCATCTTGTAGATATCCTCAGATGCTTCCTCCTCCATTACTTCGACAATATCATCCGCAGTGATGTGGCCGAGGATCTCATTCTGTTCATCCACTACCGGAACGGAGACGAGGTTGTATTTCTTGAAAATTTGCGCCACCTCCTCCTGATCCACCTCTGCCTTCACACTGATAACATCTTCGCGCATGATCTTGTAGAGTCGCCTGGCGGGCGGATGAAGAAGAAGACGCTCGATAGGAATGACGCCACGAAGCACCCTTTCATCATCCACAACATACAGGTTGTAGATTCGATCCGTCTCCTTCGCAAGTCTCCTTATGATCTGGATGGCTTTCTTGACTGTGTCCTTGCGATGCGCAACGGCGATTTCCTTTCCCATGACACCGCCTGCGGTACCTGGAGCGTATTGCAGGAGGTCCTTTAATTCCTTCGCGGCAGGCAGTTCAAGGGTATCAAGCACGCGCCGGGCAACCTTTTCCGGGAGATCACGAACAACGTCAATCGCCTCGTCCGAGTCCATTTCCCCGACAAGCTCGGAGATCCGAGTGTGAGACATCTCCCCCAGAACAAGTGACCGTTGCGCGTCATTCATCTCGACGATAACGTCGCCGACACTCTCCTCGGGGATCAGAGAGAAGAAAAATGGTGCATCGGTAGGGTCGAGCCGGTTCAGAATGGCCGCTATGTCGGCAGGATGGAGATCGGCAATGATGTTCTTGAGATCATTGCGCGCCCCTGTGCGGATCAAGTCGACGATATCCGCCAGAAGTTCCTCATCGACCTCGAGCACATACCCGGGGTGATGATCCTGTTCCGAAATTTCCCGCTTGTTTTCTTCTGTCATGATCGTCTCGGCGTTCTCGGACAAGCGCACACTTCAGAGCGCATTGCTCAACGCAGCCAGTTGCGCCACCGTGAGGTCTTCCGGGCGTTGTTCGAGGTCGAACCCCTTAGGGAGTGTCAGGCCTTCCTTTTCGACGAACTCCTTGAGCGTGTTCCGCAGCATCTTCCGTCGTTTTCCGAAAACGGTGCGCACCATCCGCCTGAACGTGCCCTCATCACGAAGCGGGTATCTGGGGATGAGACGCATCTGCAACTGTATTACCGAGGAGGTCACGTCTGGCTTCGGGTAGAACACTGTGGGCGGAACATCAAACAGGTGTGTTGCATCGCTGAAGAGCTGCGTGAACACCGAGAGAATGCCATACTCTTTGGTGCGCGGGCCTGCCACCAGTCGCCTCGCCACTTCCCGCTGCATCATCATCGTCACATCGTGGACGTGCGCGCGGTGGTCCAGCAGGTGGAAGAGAATGGGACTGGTAATGTTGTAGGGGATGTTTCCCACTATGCGAAGGTCTGCCCCCGCTGCGAGAGCCAGCGCGTCAAGATCAGTTTCCAGGAAATCCCCGTGCACCACCTGCATCCGTTCTGCGGGAAACTGCCGCGCAAGCCTTTGGATGACACGTTCATCCAAGTCCACAACCACAAGACGGCGTACCGCTGTGACGAGGTACTTCGTCAAGGCCCCTTCGCCAGGTCCGATCTCCACCACCACATCAGTCGTTTTTGGAGCAACGGCAGCAACGATCTTCCGAGCGATGTTCTCATCACGTAGAAAATTCTGTCCGAGCGATTTCTTCGGTCGGAGGGGAGCAATTGCGCGGGCGTTCACCGGACGCTACTTCTTTTTCTTAAACAGACCCTTCAGAAGCTCCTCCCCTTTTTTCTTTGCCTGGTCTTCCAGTTTTTTTGCTTCGTCCGCCACCTTCTGCTTTACAAGATCCTGCGCTCTCTGTTGGGCTTCACGCGTGTCGAGCGCCACTTTGGGGTTTTCCGTCGTGCCGCCAACGACAAGGTTCAGCCGTACTCTGCCGGTGGATTCATCTTTGAAGAGTTTTACCGCTTCACCCGCGAAGCCGGGGACCGTCACTTTCGTCGATGTTTTTTCGGACAGAAGCATCGACATCGTGAGATCAAGCGTGCCATCGAGACCCTGTGAACCCTGTACCAAATAGTCTGCCCCGAGTGCGGAAATCTTCAGGTCCTTGATGAACATCCGGCCATCGCTGATCGTGAACGACTGTGCCCAATCTTTGAAGTTGATCTCGTCGAGGTCGGGAAGATTGAGGAGACTCGCAATTGCAGCATTGGTCTTTACACCGGTCAATTTCCCGCTTGCGACCTGCACATTCCCTTGACCCTGCAGCGCCTGGGGGATAAGGCCGAGTGTATCATTAAGAGCGCCCTTCAGGGTCGTCGTCATCGTCAGTGTCCCGAACATCCGACTGCCAAAGGATGTGAACTTCGGCAGGAGCGCGTGCGCATCAAGGCCGTTCAAGTCAAGCGCCAGGTCGAACACCGGCCGATCCGGTTGCCGCATATTGACCGTTCCGCGGGTTGCAACCGAACCGCCAAACGTGGTACACGTGAAATCCCGCATCGTGATGACACCATCAGCAATTCGCATCGTACTCTTGACATTGCTCAACTCAAGCTTCTCCATCGTCAGT
>JAERML010000016.1 GCA_016844425.1 Bacteroidota bacterium | reverse complement strand
GCTACGGATGGTCAAGCACCGGTTACTGATGGTCATCACTTTGGCGTCGGGTCTTCTTTTCCTTGTTGAAAGCTGCCGAGATATGGGAAACGACGTGCCTTTACCGCCGCCACCACCCCTAATAGTTGCCGATAGCAGTTTCAATCTTGTACCCGGGGAAACCAACACAACAACAGTTTCTGGCGGAACACACCCGTACTCAATTGTTCAAAATAGTGATTCTGTCATAGTGCGCGCCACCATTGTGGAAACGATACTGACAATACAAGCGCTCACTACCGGGAACGTAGTCATTGTAGTTGGTGATAACGGCTCGCCTCAACTCACCGACACGGTGAGAGTCAGAGTTACAGAATTTGCAGTTGGTCAAACGTCCTTCGATCTTATCGTTGGCGATTCGGCGTCGACGACGATTTCAGGTGGAACACCTTCGTATTCCGTTGTTTCGAATAGTGACCCTGCAAAGGCGAGGGCCACCATTGCAGGCGCGACACTGACGATAAGTGCACTCAGTGCGGGAAGTGTAGTCATTGTTGTAGGCGATAGCCACTCTCCACAGCGGACAGATACGGTGCATGTTACGATTTCTTCCGTACCCNNNGCAACGAATACTCATAAACGTTACCATTAGCGCTGGGGCTGTTTCGTTTTCTGCTGAAGTCCAGCCGATCTTTATTGCAAATTGTGTAAACGCCGGGTGTCACCCCGGTAACGGTTCTCCCTTCTCGCTGCAAACCGGAGTGAGCTACGGTAATCTCGTGGAAGTAAACGCAATCACAGGTCCGTGTGCCGGCGATAAGCGTGTGAAGCGATCCGATGCAACAGCAAGTGCATTGATAAAACGTCTCGAAGGAACATGCGGGCAGCGAATGCCTCTCGGGGGCAACCAGCTACCGTCGGATCAGATACAGTTGATACGCGATTGGATTAACCAGGGAGCAGCGAACAACTGAGGGAGGATTTCGATGAGGCTGGGATCCGTTGTTCACATGAGAGTGTTCGTCATTGCTCTGATACTTGCATCTCATTCGTGCTCGAAGGATGAAACCCCGTCGTCCTCACAACAACAGCAGGCAGGTAGTCTGAGAGCCGAACCGTCTTCGGTAACGGTAAGTACAAATCAAACAAGAACAGTTGCAGTAAGCGCGGGCGTCCCTCCGTACTTGATTGCATCTGCACCAAGTCCGAACCTTGCAACGGCGCAGTTTGTAAACGCGACTCTTGATACTTCTGTTCTTTCCATCACAGGCGTTTCAGTGGCAACGGGATCAACATCGGTGAGGATCAAAGACAGCTCGCCATCACCAGAAAAAGAAGTCACCATCCAGATTTCAAAGGTGCCATAACAAAGCAACCAAAAGATGCATTCGACTGTTTATAACCTAGCATGTTCAATCTGATAAAGGGAGGTTGTGGTGAGAGTGTGGATCCTTGTTGCAGCGGTTATGATGTTTACAGTTGGAGCAATGGGACAAGAGGCAAGGAAACAGAAGAACGGCGCGTCAGTCTCCTTCAAGAAGGATGTGTTTCTCATTATCAAGAAGCAATGTCTTCCGTGCCATGCAGAGGAAAACTTCAATCCGAGCGAACTCTCGCTGGATTCTTATGAGCTGCTCATGGCCGGCGGGAAGCACGGGTCACCGGTGATCGCGGGTAAGCCCAAACAGAGTATCCTGATTCAGAAGATCAGCACCAACCCCCCATTTGGGGATCCCATGCCGTTCGACACGAAGAAGAAGAAAGGCGAACCATCAAAAAAGAAACTGAGCGATGAGGAGATCAAACTCATTACCGACTGGATCGATCAAGGAGCAAAGGACAACTGAGCTCGAATGAAGCGACGAACCCCGACAAGAGTCGGGGTTCTTTGTTTTATGGAGTGCTCGCGCAGGTATTGGACGCCCGTCGAACAATGCACGTGTAGAAATCGTTGAAATGAGTTGACAAGCTGCTTGCATTGCTTCTCTTCGAGATTCTCCCGATATTTCTTTACATAATCCTGCAATACCTCTCCTGCAATGGAAGAACAATCAACTGTCAACATATCAGCGGTTCTGAATGCAATCAGACGCTCGCAACACCGGATTGTAAAGGGTTTGATTGCAATTGCGCTCTTTGGCGGGTTGGCAATGATGTTTCCGCGTGGAGAGTCCATCGAACTTGATTACAAGCTCGGGTCCGTCTGGGCACAGAAGGACCTCATTGCGCCATTCTCGTTCCCTATTTACAGAGAAGAATGGGAATATGAGCGCGATGTAGCGCGCGCCCGAAAAAGTGTCTATCCCGTATTCGAACGTGATAACCGGGTTGAGGTCCAGGCGATTGACCGTCTGAGAAAGTTCATGAACGAGATGCAGAAGGCCGCACGGCTCCGGTCGCAACTCAAGCGGACAGGGAGCGATCGTTCAACAGCGTACGATTCCTCGCAGTTCTCGCAGGCCGCAGCCGGTCTCGAGATACCATTTACCGAACAGGAGTGGGATCTCCTCTCTGCACTCGCCGGTAGCGGAGGATTTTCCGCAATGACGGATGTGTTGGTCTCTGCATTCGAAACGTATCTCGCCACGGGAATTCTCGACACCAGCAAGTCTGGCATTTCACCCAAGGAGATTGCGCTGCGCAAAGGGAATAGCGAAGAGATCATCAACTCAAGCCGTCTGTTTGATCACAACGACATCCGCGCGTTGCTTGAGCACGATCTGAAGAAGGCGTACAAGACGGATCCACGAATTAATGCCCTGGCATATAAGATCGGCATTACGTTTATCACACCGAACCTCAAGTTCAACGTTGCAGCGACTGAATTAGGGGCCCGGGCGGCAATCGAGGCAGTCGCTCGCACCAACGGGTTTGTTCAGGAGAACGAGCGTGTTGTCAGCAAGCATGAGCGGATTACGCCGGAGATCAAGCTCAAGCTGGAATCGCTCCAGCGAGCCAAGGCGGACAGGGGAAGTGAGACCGATAGGATGACCCAACTCCTTGGCATCGTCCTGCATGTCGCGATGGTCGTCGTCCTTTACGGGATCTACCTCTACCTCTTCCGGAAGAAGATCTTCTGGAACAACCGCCGGATGGCCCTCATCGGACTGGTCATCCTGATGGAAGGGTTCTTTGCGTACCTGACGCGGGAGCTGGACGTTAATGCGCCCCTTGAGTATCTGATCTTCGTCCCCGCGGCTTCGATGTTGTTGACAATCATTTTCGATTCACGCGTCGGGTTCTATGGAACAGTAATCATCGCATTCCTGACGGCTGGCATCAGGGGGAATGATTACACTATCGCACTCGCGTCGCTGGTTGCGGGGGCATTATCCGTTTACACCGTTCGTGATGTGAAGAACCGTACCCAGATCTTCCGGTCGTTGGGATTCATCGCGCTGGGATACACCGTTGCCATTCTTGCCATCGGGATGGAACAGTTCGCGTCCATCAAGGTCATCCTTGAACAACTCACGTTCGGCGTCACCAATGCTATTATTTCACCTGTGCTGACATACGGTCTGCTTATCTTCTTCGAGCGGGTCTTCAAGGTGACGACCGACCTGACACTGATGGAGCTTTCCCATTTCAACCATCCCCTCATGCGCCAGTTGTCCGAACAAGCGCCAGGCACCTACCATCATAGCATGACAATGGCGAGTCTGGCAGAGGCGGCAGCGCTCGCCGTCGGAGCAAACGAGGTACTCGCCCGCGTGGGAGCGTACTTTCATGATGTGGGAAAGATTGTAAAGCCAACCTATTTTGTGGAGAATCAGAAAGGCTCGCGCAACAAACACGATAAGCTCGCTCCGCGTATGAGCTCGCTGATTATTTCCGCGCACGTGAAAGACGGCATTGCCCTTGCCCGTGAGCACGATCTGCCGGAGGAGGTGGTCGACTTTATTCCAATGCATCACGGGACGACACGGATCGAGTACTTCTATGATAAAGCGCTCCAACTAGCTCACCGCTCCGACGATGAAACAAAGGTGGACGAAATCAAGGACCAGGACTACCGGTACCCAGGACCAAAACCGCAGACAAAGGAAACAGGGATCCTGATGCTGGCAGATGGCATTGAAGCGAGTGCACGCACGCTGGAGGATCCGTCTCCTCAAAAACTGGAAGCCCTGATTGATGAATACATCCGGAAACGGTTTGAAGAGGGTGAGCTGGATGAATGCCCGTTGACATTGAAGGACCTCACCAAGATCAAGGCCGCATTTCTGTCCGTGCTGGTGGGAATTTACCACACACGGGTGAAGTATCCTGCCACTGCAAAGAAGCAGTTGCCCGAGCAGACGAAACCTGCGGCAGCATCGACCATTTCCGATGGTGGGATCATTCGTGGGAGTAGGGCGTGATCAAGTACTGCACTGACTATCTGCATTTCCTTCAACTCGAGAAGAACTCCTCGCACAATACCATTGCATCATACAAACTGGATATTACCCGGTACCTGGAGTTTCTGCGGGAGCAGAACATCCGGAGTCTGGATGAGGTGACGGAAATGCATGCATCGCAGTTTCTCGGCTCGCTCAGGAGCAAGGGGCTGTCTCCCCGTTCGGTAACGAGGTCGTTCTCCGCCATCCGTGGTTTTTACAAGTTTCTTCTTGGTGACGGCATCGTCAAAACCAACCCGATCGAATCGATTGATGCGCCCAAGCTTCCGCGCGCCTTGCCGGATGTTTTGACGCAAGCAGAAGTCGATTCGATACTCAACCAGCCGGCGCCTTCACCACAGGATAAGAAGAACCTGTGGCTCAGGGACAAGGCGATCCTCGAAGTGCTGTACGCAACAGGTATCCGTGTGTCTGAGTTGACCGGCCTCAGGCAATCGAATGTCCTTCCGAAAGAAGGGATCGTCCGTGTGTTCGGCAAGGGGTCGAAAGAACGGATCGTCCCGATCGGGGGGTCGGCGCTCCGCTGGCTGGATAGGTACAAGGTGGAGACCCGCGCCATCCTGCAGCGGCGTGACAAATCCGGCGACGCCGTATTCTTGAATGCGCGTGGTGCGCCGATGACGCGAATGTCCATCTGGAACATTGTCCAGACCTATACGCGCAAGGCTGGCATCTCCAAGGAGGTCCATCCCCATACCTTCCGCCACTCTTTCGCCACGCATCTGTTGGAAGGGGGTGCAGACCTGCGAGCTGTCCAGGAGATGCTGGGCCACGCCGATATTGCTACAACGCAGATCTACACGCATATTGACCGCGAGTATTTGAAAGAAGTCCACCGTACATTTCACCCGCGCGGCTGATCGCGCGCGTAGTGTTTTTGAGGAGAACGTCATGCACCATCATCAAACAACTGGTAAGACGCTGACCCTGGCGGACTTGCGGCAGGATATTGTCGGCATCGATACCCTCGTCCCGCTGCTGGATGGCTCGGAACGGCCGTATGTGTTTCTCGATAATGCTGCCAGCACACCGACGCTCAAGCGCGTACTCAAATGCGTAGAAGAATTCATGGCTTGGTATTCTGGCGTGCATCGCGGCACCGGCTTCAAGTCGTTGCTTGCCACGGAAGTCTTCGACCGCGCCCATGATGTTGTCGGAAATTTTGTCGGCGCGGACCCGGAGAGGAACACCGTGATCTTCACAAAAAACACCACAGAGTGCATCAACAAGCTGGCCAACAGGTTCAATTTCTCTCCGGATGATGTGGTCATAACCACAGCCATGGAACATCATTCGAACGATCTCCCATGGAGAAAGCACGCGCGTGTGGTCCATATC
The DNA here is from genome assembly GCA_016844425.1 of Bacteroidota bacterium. The sequence goes on along the minus strand of JAERML010000016.1, from coordinate 12,622 downwards.
GGAATCACCCCTGATGGCCATCTGGACCTTGACGCCTTGAAGAAATCCATAACACAGTTTGCCGGACGGCTGAAGCTCGTTGCGATCAATGGCGCATCGAACATCACCGGCATATGTTCCCCCATTCATACAATTGCTGCCTGGACTCATGCAGCGGGAGCAAAGATCTTTGTGGATGCCGCACAACTTGCGCCCCACCGGCCGATAGATATCCTGCCCGACGACGATCCGATGCATATTGATTTTGTCGCCCTGTCTGCGCACAAGATGTATGCTCCGTTTGGTACTGGAGCACTTATCGGGCCGGTGGACTTTTTTGAAGCAGGCGATCCGGACGTTGTGGGAGGAGGTGTTGTCGATATGGTTACTCTTGACACCGCACAATGGAACCATCCTCCACACAAGGAGGAGGCCGGCAGCCCGAACGTCATCGGTGGTGTTGCTCTTGCCGAAGCAATCGCCGTTCTGCAAAATGTTGGAATGGATGAAATTGCCGCCCACGAGGCAGAGTTGCTTGACTATGCATATGGCAAGCTCAAACGGCTGAGGGGTCTGACGCTCTACGGACCCCTGAAGGACCTCTCGGACAAGGTGGGAGTTATACCGTTCAGTATAGAAGGAATGCACCATTCGTTAGTTGCCGCCATTATCGGAACAGAGGGTGGGATAGGTGTCCGCAACGGCTGCTTTTGCGCGCATCCATACGTGAAGGAACTCCTCAAAGTTACGCCCGAGGAGGACCGCGCGATTATGCAAGAGGTCCTTTCCGGCAACAAATCTCGCATGCCAGGAATGGTACGTGCAAGCCTCGGGTGCTATAACACGACAGATGATATTGACGTCCTTGTGAATGTTCTTGAGCGGATTGTTCGCGGCGAATACAAAGGGAAATACATGCAAGACGTTTCCTCCGGTGCATTTCATGCGAACGGATACCAGGTGGACTACAGTAAGTACTTTTCGTTCTTTGATTTTATGGAGCGGCCGGCCCGTCGAACGCACTCCGAGGCATCATGAGCGGAGACCGGCACCGCGTGCACGAGTTCGCGTATAACAACAACCAACTGATGGTGGAATCGCTTCGGCTGCGAGAAGTCGCGGAGCGGTTTGGAACGCCACTCTACGTGTATAGTAAACGCGCCATTGTTTACCATTGCCGTCACATCGAAGGTGCGTTCGATGGCTACCCGCACCTCACCTGCTATGCGGTGAAGGCCAACAGCAACAGGGCACTCATGAAGATCATCGCTCAGGAAGGGCTGGGCGCCGATGTTGGTTCGAAGGGAGAGCTCTACCTTGCACTCGAGGCCGGTTTCCCCCCGGGAAAGATCACATTCAGCGGTGTGGGGAAAAGAGACGATGAAATGGAGTATGCACTGGAGAAGGGAATAGCAGCGTTTAATGTGGAATCGACCGAGGAGCTTGAGGTTCTGAATGGCATTGCTGGCAGGATGGGAAAACGCGCGCGCATTCTTCTCCGGGTCAATTTGGACATCGACGCCGGTGGCCATTCGTATGTCTCGACGAGCTTGAAGGAGAAATATCGATGTCGGCGGTCTACATAGCCATATTGGCTCGCAGATTATTCAGGCAAAAATTTTTCTTTCCGCGGCGCGCTCGTTAGTGAACCTTGTAAAGAGTGCCCGCGAGGCAGGCGTCCCAGTGGAGGACCTCGATTTTGGTGGAGGCTACGGTGTGCAATATCATGGGTTCATCAGTCATCCCGCACTCCCTGATGATCGACCAGAAGGCGAGCATCTCTCTACAGCGCTGCTGATCAAAGCCGTTCTTCCAATTCTCAAAGAAGCGGGTTGCCGGCTTTCGATTCAGCCTGGCCGCTCAATCGCTGCTCATGCCGGTGCGCTGGTTTGCAGGGTTCTCTATCGCAAGGAGGGGGATGCGAAGACGTTTGTAGTGGTGGACGGTGGCATGAACGATCTGATCCGGCCCAGCTTGTACCATGCCTACCACCAGATCATTCCGCTGGCAGTGAATGAGACTCCACATGAAACAGTAGACGTGGTTGGTCCGTTATGTGAGTCGGGAGACTTCTTTGCCATTGACCGGCCGCTCCCCCATCTGAATCGCGGGGATTTCGTTGCGCTGATGTGTGCCGGTGCATACGGCTACGTTCTTTCTTCCAATTATAATGCGCGGCCACGACCGGCAGAAGTGCTTGTGGACGGCGAGACATGCGCGTTGATCAGGGAGCGGGAGACAATCGAAGAGTTATAAAACGTTGAACCATTCGAGGATTTTGCATGCGTGTCTGGAACGTTGCCGTCGTCGGCGCAACAGGGTTAGTGGGGAGGAAGATGATTCAGGTGCTCGAAGAACGGAAGTTTCCCGTAGGAAACATCCTTTTTCTTGCATCGGAGCAGTCCATCGGGAAAGAGGTGACCTTCGGTGGGATGGTACATCGTGTGCAGAAGCTGACACCCGATTCGTTTGTAGGAATTGAGCTGGCGCTGTTCTCCGCGGGCGCCGCGGTAAGTAAGGAGTTCGCGCCCCACGCTGTCCGCGCGGGGACGCTTGTCATCGACAACAGCAGTGCCTTCCGCATGGATAAGCATGTTCCGCTGGTGGTTCCCGAGGTGAATCCCCGGATGATTCTTCATCAGAAGGGAATTATTGCCAATCCAAACTGTTCTACTATTCAAATGGTGGTAGCTCTCAAGCCGTTGCATGACCGCTGGAGGATCAAGCGAATCGTTGTTGCCACATACCAGTCGGTAACCGGGGCAGGCCAGAAGGGGCTCGACCAACTGGAAGAAGAAATGGCCAACGTACCTGTGACCCAGATGAAATTTGCGCACCAGATCGCATTCAATGTTCTTCCGCACGTCGATGTTTTCTTCGATGACGGCTACACCAAGGAAGAACACAAGATGGTTCTGGAAACAAGGAAGATCTTGGGAGATGATGCCATGAGAGTGACAGCAACATGTACCCGGGTCCCGGTTTTCGGCGGGCACAGCGAAGCGGTGAATGTGGAATTTGAGAAACCGTTCAGGATGGATGAGGTGCGTGAAGCCCTCCGGCAGGCGCCGGGAGTGGTCCTCCAGGACGAACCGCACAATGCTGTGTATCCCATGCCGGTGAACGCATGGGAGAAGGACGAAGTCTTTGTCGGAAGGCTCCGGCAGGACATGACGGTACCCCATGGGCTGAACTTGTGGATCGTAGCGGACAACCTTCGTAAAGGCGCGGCAACTAATGCCGTCCAGATTGCCGAAGAATGGATCAGCATACATTCACCATCATAACCACACTCACACACAAAGAGGAAATCGCGTGATGAAGAAACCCGTGCCCATTGTTCTGGCCGCCGCATTGTTGATTGTCTGCACTATGGTTGGTCGCTCGGCGCCGCCGGCGGTTTCCCCCGGGATGAAGGCGCCGTCCTTCAACCTGAAGGATGCAAACGGCAAGGAACATTCGCTGGAGCAGTACCTGAAAAGCAAGTACGTAGTGGTGATGTTCATTGCCACACAGTGTCCGGTCTCCAACGACTACAATGAGCGAATGGTGAAGTTGCACGACCAATACGCCTCGAAGGACATTACTTTTCTCGGCATCAACTCCAACAAACAGGAGAGCGTCAGCGAGATCAAGGAGCATGCCGGTAAGTACGGGTTCAAGTTTGCCGTGCTGAAGGATGTCGACAACGTGGTGGCGGATGGGTATGGAGCGCAGGTGACGCCGGAGATCTATGTGATCGATCCGACCGGAACGGTCCGCTATCATGGCCGTATTGACGACAGTCGGGATGAGGACGAGATCAGTTCCCGCGACCTGAGCGCAGCACTGGACGCGTTGCTGGCAGGGAAAGATGCCCCCCGCGCAGAGACGAAGGCCTTTGGCTGCAGCATCAAACGAATAAAAAAGCAAAGCTGATGCGAGCGTGCCTTTCAATTGGGATACTCAGTATCATTCTTTCCTGGGCTCCCGCGCAAGCGGGGGTTCCCGGTGGGACAACACAACCAGCGGTCCTTCCTGTTGATGAGAAGGAAGTGCAGTCGCTTGTTACTCAGTCGGTTGGAAAAGTCGTCCTGCTTAACGTGTGGGCTACATGGTGTGTTCCGTGTATTGAGGAATTTCCGCATCTGTTGAAGCTCCGCTCAGCGTATGCATCCCGCGGCCTTAATGTGAAGTTCATTTCCATTGATCATCCTCAGAAATCCGAACGTGCAGTTCAGACATTCCTCAAGAGAATGAAAGTGGACTTCCCAACGTACATCAAGTCGACAAAGAACGACGAATCGTTCATGAACGCTCTCCATCCCGAATGGAGCGGTGCGGTTCCTGCCACGTTTGTCTACGATCGGTCGGGGAAGCTCGTCCATACGCGCATTAATGCTCAGGCCTACGAGGATTTTGTCGCGTTGGTTGAACCGCTTCTTTTGCCATAGCAAGATTGGCCATGTCCATCCCTCACCCTTTCATGCGACACGCAGGACTTGTTGTAATCACTGCTGCAATTCTTCCGGGGTGTCTCCTAGTTAGGACCAGTGAACATCTGATCACAGTTCGAGAGGATGGGACCGGTGAAGCAGTGATGCGTCTGATTGACATCCGCTCGGACGGGAGAACAGATTCAGCCGTGAATGCCGACTTTGATTTGTTTATCAGGATCACTGAGAATGACCGGGTGCCAGAGTTCGAGCAGGGAGGGAGGAAGATCACGGGAAAACGTGTCGTGGTTCGCGGAGATACGTTGATGGCTGAAGTGTCCTACACATTTCCATCGTTGTTCGCGCTGGAAGGGGTGCGTGTGAGCGGTGACGAGGTGTACGTGACGGTGGCGCCTGACCGCGAGGTGGTGAAAACCAACGGGAGGGTTGGCACGGAACAGGGAGGCACACGCATTACGTGGAACCGGGATGCGCGGCGGCTCGTCTATCAGGTTCGAGAACGAGGACGCCCCGGCACAACATCACTTGCTTCACGGTACGCTGGTTACCGCCGCTAGCGGTTGAATCTCGCGGTCGAATTAGCTAACTTTCGTCCCGCCTAGGATGTCTAAGGCGGGATTTCTGTTTTGCCCAAGGAGACGGATGAAGAAGCCTTTTCGTGAGCGGATCACCCAGGGACCTATTCTCTGCGATGGGGCGATGGGGACGGTACTCGATCTCTACGAGTACGATGAAAAGCCGCATGAAATCCAAAACCTGAAGAACCCCGACATTGTGGAGCGGATCCACCGTGAGTATATCGAAGCCGGGTCGGAGATTATTGAGACAAACACGTTTTCTGCCAACCGTTTCCGTCTCGCGCAGTATCATCTTGAGGATAAGCTGAAGGAGATCAACCTGCGCGGTGTTGAGATTGCCCGACGCGCTGCAGGGGATGATGTGTACGTCGCCGGAGCGGTCGGACCGATCGGCAAACTGCTGGAACCTGTCGGCAAAATCAAACGACAGGAGGCGCGGGATGCGTTCAAGCAACAGATCGAGGTGCTCCTCGAAGGAGGGGTCGACCTGATCATGCTGGAGACGTTCGTCAGTGTCCAGGAATTGGACGAAGCGATCGCTGCGGTGAAGGAACTGACGAAGTTGCCCCTTATTGCTCAGAAAGCGTTCGCCGAGGATGGCGCAATCCTTTCAGGAAGCTATCCGATCGAAGTCGTGGAGCACATTATCGAGCAGGGAGTGGATGTTGTAGGTGCGAATTGCACGGTCGGGCCGCAACGGATGTTCGGCATCATCCGCAGCATGCACAAGGATGGGATCATTCTCTCAGCCCAGCCAGCCGCCGGGATCCCGACACTGCTGGATGGGCGCTCCATCTACCATACCACACCGGAGTATCTCGGAACGTATGCAAAGGAGCTGGTGGAAGGAGGGGTGACACTCGTGGGCGGTTGCTGCGGTTCGACACCCTCGCATATTGCTGCCATGGCACGGGCGATCAAAGGATTGAGCGTTGGGCGCCCTGGGCCCAAGGCGAAGCCCCGCGTCACAAGCATCAGCGAAAAACCCCGCGCTTCTGTCCGCTTTGATGACCGCTCCAGCTTTGCGAAGAACATAGGGAAGAAATTCATGACCGCCGTGGAGCTGGACATCCCGCGCGGTCTCGACATGTCGTCCGTTATCGAGGGCGCGCGCTACCTCCACCAGCAGGGAATCGACGTCATTGATATCACGGACGGCGCACGAGCGCGACTCCGGATGAGCTCCATCGCAATATCCACTATGGTTCAGCGTGAAGTCGGCATTGAGGCAATGACCCATCTTGCAACCCGCGACCGGAACATGATCGGGCTGCAATCCGAACTGCTTGGCGCGCATGCCCTCGGTCTCCGGAACATCCTCTGCGTCACCGGTGACCCAACCAGCGTCGGCGACTATCCGCACGCCACCTCGGTGTTCGACGTCGATTCCATTGGCTTGATCCGCGCAGTGAGTTCAATGAACGAAGGCCGAGATCTTCTCGGCAACTCCATCGGCCAGCCGACTTCGTTTTTCATCGCCTGCGCCGCCAACCCTGTTGCGGATGATATGGACCGCGAGATCGAGAAGTTGGAAAAGAAAGCAGAGGCCGGGACAAACGTGATTTTCACCCAGCCGATTTACGAAATGCAGACACTGGAGAAGTTTCTGAAGCGGATCGAACATCTCCACATTCCTTTGATGCTTGGCGTTCTTCCCTTGCGGGGGACGAAACACGCTGAGTTCCTTCACAATGAAGTGCCCGGCATGACCATCCCGGACGGCATCCGTGACCAAATGCGACGGGCAGGGGACCACGGGCCTGCCGTCGGCATTGAGATATCCAGAACCTTCCTCAAGGAGGCGCGGCATCTCGTTGCCGGCGCCTACATGATGCCGCCGTTCCAGAAATACCATATCATTGATGAGTTGCTGGAAGTGATACGATAGAAAGGCGAAAGAAGAGTGGTACCAGGAGAACGGAGAATCTTGCATACGTCTCATGCCGCCCAGATCGTCGATGTCTGCCATCGTCTCTATGCGCGCGGCATGGTGACCGCCACTGACGGCAATGTGAGTGTTCGCCTTGGCAATGGGAACATTCTGGCCACTCGCTCCGGTATCAACAAAGGCATGGTCACGGAGAACGATCTCGTGGAACTCCGGCCGGACGGAGAACAGGTGGCCGGAAGCGGCAGACCATCCACCGAGATGGGAATGCATCTCTTCATCTACCGTCAGCGGCCGGATGTTCAGGCGGTGGTGCATGCCCACCCGGTCTATGCAACCGGCTTTGCCACCGCGCGGATGGGGCTTGACGCGTGCATGTTCCCCGAGGTGATTGTCGGGCTGGGCGCAGTTCCCCTGGCAGAGTACGCGACGCCGTCCACCCCGGAAATCGCCGCCTCCCTCGCCCCATTTGTGAAGACCAGTGACGCGATCCTCCTTGCAAACCACGGAGCCGTTGCATACGGAGCGGAGTTGTACGAGGCATACTTCAAGATGGAAAAGGTCGAGCACGCGGCGCAGATTACATTCATCGCACACATGCTCGGTGGAGCGAAGAGCCTCTCGGCGGCGGAAGTAGACAAGCTCCGCAACGTCAGTGTGCAGAGTTACGGCAAGGACTTTTCAGGCAAGACAGCGTGCGAGACGGCGGAACAGTCTCCTGGTGACGAACTCTCGGATGGGGAACTTCGTCGCTACGTTGTCGAGCGCCTGCAGAAACTAGGTATCCACTAAATGGTCACAGAGCAAACTCCACAATGAATAAGCTACGTGTCGGCGTTATCTTCGGCGGACGATCGGGTGAGCATGAAGTATCTCTCGTCTCCGCGTCGTCGGTCATCAGCGCGCTCGACAAGGAAAAGTACGAGGTGGTTCCGATCGGCATTACGCAAGAGGGACGCTGGGTCAGCTCGGCTCATGCGCTTCGTTTGCTCAAGGAAAAAATGGGTTTGGATCGTGAGCCGGAACGTTTTCTCGTGCCGGAGCCGCACAGGCAGGGACTGATGTCGGTGAACGGTGAGCCACCGTCACAGATTGGTCTCGATGTCGTCTTCCCGGTTGTGCATGGGACGTACGGAGAGGATGGAACGCTGCAGGGTTTGCTCGAGCTGGCCAATCTCCCTTATGTTGGCGCTGGTGTGTTGGCCTCAGCCGTGGGAATGGACAAAATTGTTCAGAAGCAGCTCCACAAAGAAGCGGGGCTTCCCGTGGTGAACTATGCGTGGTTTCTTTCCAGCGACTGCAAGAAGGAACCAAAACGAGTGGCGTTGGCAGTGGAAAAGAAACTCCGCTATCCGCTCTTCGTCAAGCCCTCCAATACGGGATCCAGCGTCGGTATTTCCAAGGCACACAACAGAAAAGAGCTACTGGAAGCACTTGCGCTCGCTTCCACTTATGACCGGAAGGTGATTGTGGAGCAGGGAGTGAAAAACGCGCGGGAGATTGAACTGAGCGTGTTGGGGAACGATCACCCTATCGCGTCCATTCCGGGTGAGATCATTCCGTCCAACGAGTTCTATGACTACGACGCAAAGTACGTCGATGGCAAGTCGACCGCCGTCATTCCGGCGCGCGTACCGAAGCCGGTGGTGAAGCGATTACAACAACTGGCAATACGGGCATTCACCGCGCTCGACGGCGCCGGCATGGCCCGCGTCGATTTCTTTGTTACGAGGGGATCCAACCGGATCTACCTCAACGAAATCAACACAATTCCCGGCTTTACATCCATCAGCATGTATCCCAAGCTGTGGGAGGCGTCGGGAGTCTCTTATCCGGAACTGTTAGATCGTCTCATTGCGCTGGCGCTCGAACGGCACCGGGAGAAGAATGCACGCATCACCACCTATCAACCACGCAACGAGTGGTACAAGCGACCGTAGTCGTTGTTTCGATCCTCCTCACCCTGTAAAGTGTTTCCACGTTTCATAGCACGGGTCTGCAGCTCCATGGAGAAGGACGAAGCCGCGTCCTTCGATCCGCCTGTCGGGGCCCTCGAGGAGGACGAGCATCTGTGGCGGTTCATAGATCACGTACACGCACCGGGTTTCATGTGACTTCCACGCCTCCTTTACTTTGAACCCGTTCGCAAGCAACTCCCGCAGAACAGGTCCTGCACCTTCTTCGAGGCGGGCACTTCTGAGTTGGTAAACATTTGGTGGGAGTGGACTCGGAAGCTGACTGTACCCAACGATGCCAGAAGTCGAAAGCACAGGCCCATTACCAGGATCGCTGCAGGAAACGATGAAGATGGTCAGAAGAACAACGCAATACCGTGCCCTCATACAACCTCCTCTTATGTACTAAAGGAAATGTACGGGAGTGAATGATCACTTTCAACCGGTGTCCTGAGGCCGCTTGCATGGTCTTTAAATAAGTGGTACATTGACCTCACATGGATAATCTTTTCTATCGGAAAGAGAAAAAGAAGTGGGATGTTCGCGGGCTCCTGAAGAAATTTCTGAAGAGCCGCCGGTCAGTCCTCTCTGTGGTTATTGGCATCCCGGCCTTGCTGTTCATCCTCTTCGGCAGTCATGGGATCATTCAGCGGGTCCGACTTCAGAACCAGAAAGCGGAACTTGAGCTAAAGATCCAGCAGGCCGAGGCAGAAACCAAACGGCTCCAGGCGGAATCCAAGGCGCTCGATGGCGACAAGAAGGCCATTGAGAAAGTTGCACGCGAAAAGTACGGGATGCATCGTGATGGGGAAACAGTCTACAAGGTTCAAAAGAAGAACTGAGAGCGATGTGATTTCAGAGGACCGCCGAGGGATGACAGCACGAGTCGACCGTCCACTGTAATCTGAAATCACCTTCATGGATCTCTTCGCACCCACACCTCAACAATCCGCACCATCAACACACTCTCCTCTCGCTGAACGGGTACGTCCCCAATCTTTGCAGGACTTCGTGGGCCAGGAACATCTGTTGGGCGAAGGGAAACCACTGCGCGTCCTCATTGAAAGCGACCAGCTCCCCTCCATGATCCTCTGGGGCCCGCCGGGGAGCGGCAAGACGACGCTGGCCCGGATCCTTGCGCACCATTCGAAAGCAGAATTCTTCCAGTTGAACGCGGTCTCGTCGGGTGTGAAGGATGTGCGGGAAGTGCTGGAACGCGCTGAAGCAAATCGGAAGCACTTCAGCAGGAGAACAATCCTCTTCATCGACGAGATCCACCGGTTCAACAAGGCGCAGCAGGATGCATTGCTGCACAGCGTCGAAGACGGCCTTATTACGCTCATAGGTGCGACGACTGAAAACCCCTCGTTCGAGGTGATCTCGCCACTTCTCTCCCGCTCACGGTTGTACGTGCTCGAGGCTCTGACAAACGAGCATCTACACCGCATCATCGACCATGCTCTTACCACGGATCGTCTCCTGCGGACGCAGACAATCGTCGTCAACGACAGGGACTATCTCATCCTCCTTTCGGGGGGAGATGCGCGAATGGTGCTGAACGGACTCGAAACAGCGATCAGCCTTGCGACACCCGACAGCAAGAAACACCGCGTCGTCGGCAGGAAAGAGATCGAGGAAGCATTCCAGCGCAAGTACGTGAAGTATGACAAAGGGGGCGAAGAGCATTACAACATCATCTCCGCGTTCATCAAGAGCGTACGGGGAAGCGACCCCGATGCAGCGGTCTACTGGCTTGCCCGGATGCTGGAAGGTGGGGAAGACCCGAAGTTCATTGCCCGTCGGATGATCGTTCTTGCGTCAGAAGACATCGGCAATGCGGACCCGTATTCCCTGACGCTGGCAACATCCTGTTTCACCGCAGTTGATTACATTGGAATGCCGGAGGCGCGCATTGTGTTGTCGCAGACGGCGACATATCTTGCTTCGTGTCCGAAGAGCAATGCTTCCTATGTTGCCATCAACGAAGCGATGGCAGACGTGAAGGGAAAGCCGGACGAGCCTGTGCCTCTCCATCTCCGCAACGCCCCGACGAAGATGATGGAGAACCTTGGCTACGGCCGGGAGTATCGGTACAGTCATGATTTTGACCAGAGCTTTGTCGAGCAACAATATCTTCCCGACGGCCTGAAGGCAAAGTTGTACTATCGTCCGACGGAAAACGGGGCCGAGAAGAAACTCAAAGACCGGCTCAACTCCCTCTGGAAATCCCGGAAGCGATGACGGGCCGCCATCTTACATATTCCCTCCTCCTCGGCCCGCTCGTTTTGTTTGGGTATGGGTGCGGCAGTACGCTCGAAACACAAGAACGCTCCGATCCTCTGAGTGTAGCTGATACCTCGAGGGTTCTCACCGAAGATATTCCAGACACCACACCTTCCTTCGACTCGGTTGCAGCACAACGTGTGGACACTCTTCCCGCTTCTCGATCATCCCTTGATACGAGCACCGCGTCAGCCGACACGCTTCAAGCCACGAAATCCCCTTCCGGTATTGACTCGGTGGTGACATACTCTGCCGCGGACTCGATTGTGTACGCCGTCTCCAATAAGACGATGTATCTTTTCGGCAAAGGAAACATCAAATACAAAGAACTCGGACTGAAGGCAGAGAACATCGACATCAACTGGAACACTTCCATCCTGAATGCGCAGGGTGTGCCGGACACGGCGGACACTTCCGGCAAGAAGATGATCGGGATTCCCGATCTGATCGATGGAGGGGAAACCTACCATGGCTCCAGGATCGCCTACAACTTCAAAACGAAGCAGGGGAAGATCAATGTCGGAGAGACGGAGATCGAGAAGGGATTTTACTACGGAGACAAGATCAAGAAGGTGGATACGGACGTCCTCTTTGTTGCGGAAGGGAAGTACACAACATGCGAGCTCGAGCATCCGCACTACTACTTTGGCAGTCCGGAGATGAAGGTGACCCTGCGGGACAAGGTGGTGGCGCGGCCGGTCTATCTGTACATTTCCGACGTGCCGATCTTCGCGCTGCCGTTCGGCATCTTCCCGAACGAGCGGGGACGACGCTCGGGACTGATCGCACCCGCCTATGGCGAGAGCGGGAGAGGGCGCTACCTAACGCACCTCGGATATTACTGGGCGATCAGCGACTACATGGACCTGAGCTTACGCGCCGATGGTTATACCAAAGGAAGCTGGGTGCTCTATTCGGATTACCGGTATGCCTCGCGCTACAACTTCACCGGCGCAATCAGCGGATCGTACGCAAAAACCATCGTTGGCGAGCGGGGGGACCCGGGCTACAGTAACCAGAAGCTTTTCAACCTCCGCCTGAACCATAACCAGGAGTTCAACCCCACAACACGGCTGGTGGTGGATTTCACCTTCTCCAGCGGCTCGTACTACCAGCAAACCAGCAATAACCTGGACGATCTTCTCCGACAGAACATCATTTCAAACGCCACGTTGACGAAATCGTGGGAAGGAACGCCGAACAGCATGTCGATCAATATCCGGCGCGATCAGAATCTTCAAACCGATGAGCTCAGCGAAGTCCTGCCGAGCATCAGCTTCAGCCGCGCACAGAGCTTCCCGTTCCGGTTCGGGAAACGTTCAACGGACGTCAGTTCGCTCGCATGGTACGAACAGATCGGCTACACCTACAACGGCCAGTTCCTCAACACGAGAACAAAAACGAAGGTCGATAGCGTTTCGTTCGAGCAAAAAGAACGCAGGGGGTTCGACCACACCATCCGAGTGAACATCGCCTCGAAGTTAGGGTACTTCACGATTACCC
>JAERML010000148.1 GCA_016844425.1 Bacteroidota bacterium | reverse complement strand
CTATGCCAAGAAGGACTACAGCGGTGCATTAGCCATCCTCGACATTGCGCTGCAAAAGAGCCCTAAATATGTCTCTGCAGCCCGGCTGCTCGGACAGGTCCACTATTTTCTGGCGGAGGAGAAAAAGACTGCAAAAGACGAAGCGGGGGCGACCGCGGCGTTCATAAAGTCTGCGGACGCATTCCGCATAGCCTACAGTGCCGAACCGCTCAACCCTGAGAACATCACCGCTCTCATGATACGCATTCGGTGTCTACCTCCTCAAGCAGAATGAATACGAAAAGGCCATCGAGCAGCTGAAGGCGGTTCTGGACATCGACCCTGCCAGTACAGACGAGGTTGCCTCGGATGCGACATACAACCTTGGCGTCGGTTACCTCAACTGGGGCGTGGCCATGAAAGCCGAATCAGACAAGAAATCGGAAGCGGCCATGAAGGGTGGCAAGGGCTCGAGTTACAAAGAGGATCTCTCGTATCGGGAAAAATACAAGATGTCAATCCCGTATCTTGAGAAGAGCGCCGAGGTAAAGAAGGATGACGCAAATCTGTGGCTGCAGCTTGGAAAGGTCTATACAATCCTCGGCATGACTGATAAGGCGAAAGAAGCATTTAAGAAGGCCGACGCTCTCATGAAGGGGAGCTAAGGACCTCGCAACTCATACGCCCGCCCATCTGTTCATCAGGTGGACGGGCTTTATTTTTGAAAGGAGTTACCAATGGCTGACCAACAGCAGCCCGGACAACAGATCAATATAGAGCTCGGGGAAAAAGAGGCGGAAGGTATTTACTCGAACCTCGCCATCATCACGCATTCCCCCGCCGAATTTGTCATAGATTTCACCCGTGTGCTTCCCGGAGTGCCAAAGGCAAAAGTACATGCCAGGGTAATAATGACAACCCAACATGCGAAGCTTTTGCTCCGTGCTCTTGAGGACAACATCGGCAAGTTTGAGCAGAAGTTCGGCGAAATAAAGATCCACGGGGAGACTCCCGGCGGAGCCTTTGGATTCCAGCAGGTTTTGAAGGATGAAAAAGTCCACTGATCCCATATCAGCCCCACTGAGGTAGGGGAGATGGTTTTCCGGTTCCTTGAAGAAGCCGTGGCATGTCGTTTGTAACATCAGTATAGACAAGAGTTTCTGGATGCTGGGGGATGCATACCAGTCAAAGAAGCAATCGTCCATACACAATATGCCTGGCTTTGGCCGTGGAGGCTGGATTCACCATCATCCCGTGACGAAGCAAAGCAGGCGCATGGGAGTCCATGAACTTCAGATTAGTGCCTGCAGTATTCAGCAGAACCCCGTTGACGGGGTGCGTTTTATTTCTCTTCTTTGCGTTCCTGTCGTTGCACTGCTTCAATCAGCCATTGGAGCCGGTAGCGCCGAGTTGGGACACCAACCTTTCCATTCCGTTAGCCAACCGGCAATATACTCTTTCGGAGATCGTTGAGAAGGACACAAGCCTGCTCCGAGCAGGAGTTGGCGGTGAAATTGTATATGCCACGACGATCAACACACCGCCGACACTCATCGGTGATCTGATTAGGATTAGTCCGAACGATACCACGGTGCTGGTAGAATTTGGTGCATTCAACGTGGCAGTCGTCCCTCTCTATGTGCCGATCGACATCCCTTGGCTCCCCCGTGGGTCCAACATCCCGATACCCGACACCTCGCTGACATTTGCTGACATCCTGGACACGATTCCAACTTTCCAGAGAGTCATCATGGAAAGCGGTTCGATCAGTCTGACGCTGGATAACAATCTTCCCGTCGCGATGGATGTGATGAATCCGATCCAGTTGTTGGACGCCCAGGGTACTGTGGTGGCGACATTTGTGTATGTACCGGCGACGATCCCACCGAATAGCTCACGCACGGCAACAGATGACCTCGCAGGACGGACACTGGACAACACCGTCAGAGTCGCCGGTCTCCGGTTTCATACCCCTGGAAGTGCAAGTCCCGTCTCGATTCCTACAGGGACTCTGCTCGCGGCAACGCTCAGTACGAGCGACTTGAAGGCCCGGTACGCTGAGTTTGCAGAGATACCGCCGCAGCGGCTATCCGACAACGATACCACGCATCTCCCCATTGATGATTCCACTCTCGTCAGGGAACTCCACCTCCGGACAGGGCAGTTGCAACTGCAGTTTGCGAGCCGCGTCAATCTCCCTATGCTGTTTAAGTTCCGACTGAATGAGTTGCGCCGGCGGGTTGGTGGCGTGTTTGTTCCGTACGAAGACAGTTTATTCCTTCAGGCACGAGGTTCCGGTTCAACAGTCATTGATCTCGCAGGCGACAGAATTCAATCCCAGTCGGCGGATCTTATTCGCTCGCTCGAGGTGGTGAGCAGCGTGATACTCCCTGCCGGCTCCGG
This sequence comes from Bacteroidota bacterium, assembly GCA_016844425.1. The sequence goes on along the minus strand of JAERML010000148.1, from coordinate 2,518 downwards.
TCAACCGGTAACTGTCAGCGATACCGACAAGGTAATGATTGCAGTCTCACGCCAGTCAGACATAGTAGTGGATAGTGCCGTTGCGGTGTTGAAGCCCACGTGGGTTACGGTGAGTTCAGAGTTTCCGGTTTCCTTTGGAGAACTCCCGACAAGATTTAGTGGACAGCTGAATATTCCTGCCGCCGCGCTCGGGTTTACAACGCAATCCTCCATCGGGTTCCCGATGGATCTGGAGGTCCGCGTTGGTGGCAGGAATGCCGCGGGGGACTCGGTGTTCCTCCAAGTCCCGGCATCACAGAAACGTTTGCAGACAGGAACCGATGTTGTTCAGTTCGACCCGGTGGAAGTGGGGCAGTTCCTCAGCCAGTTCTCCGGACAATTACCAGAGAGACTCAGACTGATCGGCAGAGTGCTTGTCAATCCTCCCGATGTGTACACGCCGACACTCGCAGGCGTCGGGCGGGTGGGGAGCAACAGCTCATTCGGCGGCAATCTCGCTCTGGAAGTCCCGTTGATGCTTGGAATAGTCAACGGCACTTACCGCGACACACTGGCGATCGGTGACACTACTGCCGACGGGTACAGGGATTACACCATCAATAAGAGCAGGCTGAATGATGTAAACCGGGGAAAGATGTACATCGAAGTCCAGAACGGCATGCCTCTGCAAGTGGGGGTATCACTCCGTCTTCTTGACCGGTCAAGACAATCGATTCTTCTCGTTCCGCAATCAGGACAGGGTGTGCAGATCACTGCCGCCGGAGTGGATGGAGGAGGGAATGTTATACTACCCGCGCAAAGCACCTCATCCTTTGAACTTAGCCAGTCCGAGGTGCGACAATTCAACCCTGCCGAGTTCTTGACATATGCAGTTTCCATGGAAACAACGCCGGGAAGTCCGGCGGTCAGGTTCAAGACATCAGATTACGTTCGCGTGAGAATTTGGTCAACCCTTTCCTACAGGATGAACCCATGAAAAAGACTTTCCGCATAGTCCTCATGGGAATTGCTATTGTCGCGATGTTGTGCATGCTCAAGGGAGAGGCTGATGCCGGGGAACGTTCGAACATCCGCGGAATGGGGATGGCGCGGACGTCAGTCGCATCTGCCCGTGGTCTCGACGCGATCGGAATCAACCCTGCAAACCTGGGGCTTCCCGATGACGGAATGGTGACGTTGAGCGTCATGCCGTTCGGTCTCCACGTTGGCAGTGACTTTCTTGACTACGAAATCTATACCAGCTATTTCACGGGCGTCGAAACGGACAGCGGTCGTGTCGGGAAATATCTGACAGAAAGTGACAAGGAACGGATTCTGGAGAGTTTCGAAGATAGGATCGCCCGTTCATCCTTCGACCTCGACGCGCGGCTGCTCGGTGTGTCATTCCGTATGGAAAAACTTGGTGCGGCGGCCTTTACCGTCACCGACCAGATTGGTGGCTTACTTGATGTTCCCAAAGACTACGTCGAGTTCCTTCTGAATGGCAACCCTGTTGGCTCGACGTACAGCTTCTCCGGCACCGATGTGAAAGCCTCATGGACCAGAGAATATGCGCTCGCCATCGGCTTCCCATTGCCGCGCGTCCGGTTTGTCCAGTCGCTCTCTGTGGGTTTCGCCGCAAAATTGGTTCATGGGTTCGGCTACTTTGAAGTCCAGCGATTCAACACATTCCTCGCAACTTCCAACAACGCAACGCTGACAGGAAGCATCGACTTCCTTTCGCGGCGGGCAGGTGAAGACCCGAGCAAGATCCGATATCTCAAGAACTACAATATTTTTCCCGAACTCGCCGGTAAGGGCTTTGGTGTTGACATTGGTGTGGCCGGGTTTGTCAACGATGCGTTCTTGTTTGGATTGAGCGTAACGGATATCGGATCCATACGATGGTCGAAGAATACTGAAGAGAGCTTCATCGATACCACCATCGTGGTGGATGATCCACTGAACGAACAACAACGGGCGTTGGTAGAGGATATCGTCAGAGGCGAGAAACGAGCTTCCGGTCCTTTTTCGACTCAACTTCCCACAACGCTGCGTGCCGGCTTTGCGGTGTTGCTCCACAAGCTCCCAAGCTTGGAAGAAATGCCCGGTGAGATGATTCTTGAATTGAACTATAGTCAGGGATTCTTTGATACGCCTGGAACGGTGAAAACTCCCCGCATCTCTGTCGGTCTTGAATACAAGCCCGTCTCGTGGCTACCGCTCCGGACAGGCGTTTCGTTCGGGGGGGTGGACTATCTCAATCTCGCGCTCGGCTTTGGTATCAATCTCGGGGTGTTCGAGTTCGCGCTTGCGTCTGAAAACGTGACATGGCTTCTTCTGCCCAACAGTTTCTCTCGAGGTTCGATAGCCGTCGGTACCCGCTTTAGAATATAATCATGTCCAAGTTGTAGTCACCCCGTCCCACCGTTGGGAGGAGGGTGTCCTCTTGTCGTCTCCGTTCATCACTCATCTGTGAAAACACCTTCAATCTATTCTCTTTGGTTTCTTTCAAATTGCTCAGTCGTTTCCTCTTCAG
>JAERML010000147.1 GCA_016844425.1 Bacteroidota bacterium | reverse complement strand
GCCATCATTGCTGCCATGCCGGAAGTGGACAGGTACCTCTCGACGATCGGAAAACAGCAGAGCCAATGGAAGAATGCCGAGCAGTCAAACCTGGGTCAGGTACAGGTGAAGCTGGTGGACAAGTCTGAGCGCAAGAGGTCGACAAAAGACATGATGCTTGCGATTCAGGAGCAGGTTGCAGCCATCCCCGGTTTAAAAACCAGCTACGCCACAATGAGCATGTGGGGCTCCGCAAACATGGCACCGCTGCAGATCGAGATCATCGGCAGTGACCTTGCAGAGGTAACGAAGTTCGCCGACCGCGTCTCTGCGATCGTTGCCGGGACGAAAGGGACCGTGGATGTGGTCAGTTCTTGGGAGGAGGGGAAACCGGAGGTCCAGATCGCCGTTGACCGTGAGAAGACCGCAAAGATGGGGCTGACGCTTGTCGAGGTCGGTCTTGCGGTCCGGACCGCGCTGGAAGGAGATGTGGCGACAAAGTACCAGGAAGGGGATACAGAGTACGACACCCGCGTTGTGTTAAACAAGGCCAACCGCGTAAAGACGGAGGATGTCGGAAAGATCACACTTCTTAACAGGTACGGGCAAGTTGTGCAGTTAAGCCAGGTGGCGAATGCGTCATACGGAAAAGGGCCATCTGAGATCCAGCGGAAGGATCGCGAGCGCTTGGTGACTGTTGCGTCCAACCTTTCAGGTGAGATTGCCCTGGGCCAGGTGACCGCGGCAGTGGAGCAGGCGGTAAAAGCGGAAGGCATTCCAAACGGCATCAAGATCTTTTTCGGCGGCGACGCGGAAAACATGCGTGACATGTTCAGCGACATGAGCATTGCGTTGACGCTGGCCGTCTACATGATTATGGTCAGCCTTTTCGAATCCTACATCCATCCATTCACGATCATGTTCTCGCTTCCGGTTGCACTGGTGGGGGCGCTCGGCGCGTTGGCTCTTACGGGGATGACTCTCAGCATGTTCAGCATGATCGGGATTATCATGTTGATGGGTCTCGTGACGAAGAACGCCATCCTGCTCGTGGATTTCACGAACACATTGCGCGGGAGGGGGATGGGGATGCGGGAAGCGCTCCTTGAAGCAGGCAAAACCCGCCTCCGCCCGATCATCATGACGACGGCGACAATGATTTTCGGAATGATGCCTCTCGCGCTTGCACTCGGTGCCGGCTCCGAGATGCGTCAGAGCATGGCTGTCGTGATCATCGGCGGGCTCACCAGTTCGACGCTTCTCACACTGGTGCTTGTGCCGGTTGTGTATACGTACGTTGAGGGATTGAAAGAAAAAATCCCGGCGTTGTTCAAGCGAGTTCTCTGGGCGGGGAAGCTCCCCTTCAAGCAGCGGCCCGTTGCGATTGTGGAGCGGCTCCAGGCAGAATGACATTTGCATGATCGACTCAGCCCTCGCGGGAAGGTGGCTCGCTGGAAAGCAGCGGGCGGGACCTGCGGGGGCGTTCTATTTTCGTGCGACCCTTGACATTCACCGCAAGGAAGCCTAGAATTGAAGCAACCAACTGCACGGCGCTGGTGATCAGGAACGACACGGGGTTCATCGGGCATTTCGGCGGTTGCCGCGCGTAGCGTATCCCGCGCAGGAAGAACACCCAGTCAGAATCCGATACCGGTTGATTCGCCCCTCTTTGATGCCAGCCAATTTCGAAAAAGACAGCGCACTCGAATTCCCGAGCTTCACGATTGTCACGGCCTCAGCGGGGTCAGGGAAAACACGGGCACTTACCATGCGGCTCGTGCAATTTCTCCTGTCACAACGGATCGAGCAGAACGCCCTCCCCAATATTCTCGCTATTACCTTCACCAATAATGCCGCGCAGGAAATGCGCCAGCGTGTACTCACACTCCTCAAGCGGATCGCCCTCGGTGAACCGGAGGCACTTGAAGGTATTGCGGCACTTGTGGATGCGAGCCAGGAAACTCTCCAATCGGTTGCACGCGTGTTGGTCGATCGAATCTTCGAGCAGTATGCGGACTTCCAGGTAATGACGATCGACAGTTTTATGGCCACGGTGTTCCGTGCTTCCGCCATCGAGCTGGGGTATTCGCCGAATGTGGAGGTTTTGCTGACGGGAGACACTCTGATTGACGAAGCGTTCGAGGTAATTTCTCGTGAGCTCGGACAGGATCGGCATGCCGTCGACGTGCTGCAATCGTCCGTTGAGCTCCTTGATCAGACGAGGGGAGAACGTGTGTCGTTTCTGTGGGATCCTTACAGGCACCTCGCCAGGGAAGTTAAAAACCTCTACCGACTCCTCGCCTCACGTTCGAGCACACCCCGCCTGATGGATCTGAGCAATCAACTCGAAACTCTCAAAAGCGAGATTATTGCACACGCGCAAGTTTTCCTTGCGTTATTGGAGAGAAGCGGACTGAACGTCTACATGTTCTTGCGAAACGACCTCACTACCGCTGCGTCTGGGAGAGTGGATGTGGCGGTCCAGAGGACGCTCAAGCAGAAGGCTGTTCTGAAGCCGCGGACACAAGACGAAGAAGCGTCGTTCGCCCGATGGGAAGGAGAGATTGCCGAGTCCCTTTCCCGGTGGAATGAATTGCTTCGTCAATACATTCTTTGTTCCGCCCGGATGTACTACCAGCCCTATCTGGCGGCGGTTGGAGTCATGACGAACACCCTGACGCGCCTAAAGCGACAAAACGGCCAGGTCTTCATAGAAGATGTGAACAAGATTCTTGACGAGCATCTGACCGCGGAGGACGTGCCGGACATTTACTTTCGCCTGGGCAATAGAATCTATCACTACCTGATCGATGAATTCCAGGATACCTCCCCAATTCAGTGGGCAAACCTCCAGCCATTGATTGGCAATGCCCTTGCCGAACCGTGGGGCTCGCTCTTCATCGTTGGGGATACCAAACAATCAATTTATAGTTTCCGTGGCGCCGACTGGCAGATCATGGCAAGGCTGATGAACGGAAACACTTTTCCTTCCGCACAACCCGTGAAGCATGAGCTCAGGACCAACTGGAGAAGCCGTCAACGCATTCTCGACTTCACCCGCGAGGTGTTTGAGGAGATGGTTCCCCGAACGGATTATGCAAAGGCTGCAGAGCTAAGCGGGTTAGCACATGTCGCTCAGGCTGTCCGACCTGGCTCCGGGGAGCAAGGCTATGTGGAAGTGGCGTTAGTCGACCAGGAAGGTGCAGAAGACCCGGAGCGTGGACAATTGATCGGGATAATCAACGACTGTATACAACGGGGATATGCGTGGAGTGATATTGCGATCCTTACGCCAAACAACGCGGACGTCATCCGGGTGAGCGGATGGTTAAATGATGCAAAAATCGAGTTTCTGTCTTACAGTAGCCTCGATATTCGCACACGCCCGGTGACCGGCGAGATCCTCGCGCTTCTCCGTTTCCTTGATTCGCCAATCGACGATCTTTCCTTCTCATCATTTCTTGTGGGAGAGTTGTTCGCAGCCGCGGTAAAAAGGCGAGGTATCTCTGCGGACAGGGAAGAACTTCGTCGCTTCATTTTTCGAGAGAAGAGGGACCGTGTACCGCGCCCACCGTTGTACAAATCATTTCAACAGCACTATGCCACCCTCTGGCAGGCGTTTTTTGCCGACCTGTACAGTCTGGTTGGCTATCTTCCACTTTATGATACCGTTGCTGAAGCCTACAAGGTCTTCGATGTGTTCTCGGCTGCAGGGGAGGAAGAGGGGACACTGGTGAAGTTGCTTGAGGTGGTGAAGGTCTTCGAAGAGAAGAGTCAAAATAGCATCAAGGATTTCCTCACGTTTGCACTGGATGAACCCTCCGGATGGGAGATGGATGTTCCGAAGACGAAAAACGCGATCACTCTCATGACCATTCACAAGGCCAAGGGTCTGGATTTCCCTGTAGTGATTGTTCTGCTCTATGACTCACGGTCGAGGACAGATGGGTACTATCTGGAGGACGATGGTGAAGGAATCCACTTGCTGCGGATTACGAAAGCTTCGGCTGCAAAGGTAGACCGGTTACAGCAGATTCTGGATGAACAAACGATCCGAAATCAGGTGGATGAATTGAATAGACTGTATGTTGCACTCACCCGGGCGAAGGAGGAGATGTATGTCCTCGGGATCTACAAAAAGGAACCCAAAGTTCCCACCTGCTTCCTTCCCACGCAGGGGTTCGGTCCAGGCGTGAGGCCGGCAGTAACCCGCGCCCGGGGCCCCGCTGCCCATGATCTTCCTGTCATTCACCACAACATCCGGGTGGATCTCCCCGTGAGATCATACGAGAAGATTGGACTTGCCGAGACCCGGCGAGGAGAATGCATCCACGAAATCCTCTCAAGGATCGAATACCTGGGAGGCGATGTCGTGGGACAGATTGAAAAGGCGATGGCACCTGTGCAGCACCTTGTTGCTGACCCCGCAGAGGCTGTGCAGACCCTTCGGTCTTTTTTCGATGTTCCTGAAGTGCGAGAGCATTTCAGCCCCAAAGAGGGACGCAGGGTTTTGTGTGAACAGGAGTATGTCAACCGCCAGGGAACGCTCTACAGGATGGACCGGGTGATTGTCGATTCCGATAAGGTGACCGTTGTTGATTTCAAAACGGGTGGTGAAGAGAAAGAGGAGGAATATCGTGGTCAGGTGCTCCACTACATGGAGTTGCTGAGGGAAATCACTCCATCTCTCCCGGTGAACGGTATCGTTGCGTATGTTGATCGGCGAAAGGTCACACGTCTGTGAGCAAGGCTTTCATCCTCCCTCGCGGGAAGAATCTTATCGATGAGGTGGTTCTGCACCTGACCTCGGACGGAAACGACTATTCATGCAACCTCATCATTTTTCCTGGAAAGCGTCCCGCCCACTTTCTCCGGAAAGCACTTGCTGAACGTACCGGCACGGCATTCATCCCCCCGCATATCTCTTCGATGGATGGCTTCATTGACGACTTCTACCGCAACTCGATGGGAAGAACCGAACGGACGGTTGAGGCTGTTGATGCGGTTGCTATCCTTCACGAGCTCTATCTGGCATCAGGACATCGGATCGCAGCGGACAGCTTCGACTTACTCGACGCCTTCTTTCCACTTGGCCTGAAGCTTTTCTCTGAACTGGAAGAGGTTGCGATCGCCATGCCTACGGACAACTCCGTCCGTTCCACACTCGGGTCTGTGTTTGTTGGAAACGAACTGTCGCTATGGGCGATCTACCAGGAATTCTACCGGCGGGCGCAAGACGCCTCCATGACGACCCGGGCCATGAAGTACGTCGATGTGGCATCGGGCTTGACCGCGCAACATCTTTCAGGATACACCAGCATTGTGGCCGCGGGGTTCTTCGCGCTCACACATGCCGAGGAGATAATCTTCAAGACGTTGGCAGGTGGACGCACGACGTTCCTCTTTCAGGATTGCAGGCCGAACTCCAGCCTGGAGTCAACCGGAAACCTTCCTTTCATTTTTACCGGAGCCCGGATCAGCACGGACAAGTTTTCGGGTTGACGGGAAGATTGCAGGAACAATGCAACACCCAGGGGAATTTGAACGAAAGGACTGTTATCGTTCTTCCATCTGCGGATGCACTTCGGCCCGTCGTGCAGCAGACAATTACCATCATTCCGGGTGAACAATACAACATTTCGCTTGGCTATCCGGTCAACCGGACGCCGGTGCATGGATTCCTGATGAATCTGATGCAAGTGATGACTTCCATGCACGAGGGAATGTTTCATGCGCCGGAATATGTTAAGTTCATGCTCCATCCGTACACCAAGAACATCCTGCTGGACGGCCGGTCTGATATCACCAGGATTCTCGTCCACACAATTGAAGAACACTTTGCGGGCCGGAAATCCGGTACGTACTTCTCGCTCAAAGAGGTGGAGGATGACGTCAATCTATTCGCAGCGGTACTGAAGAGGTTCGCCGGGACCGAGGGAGAACTCACGCCGCAGAGATTGCAGGAGCACCTGAGGACCATCCACCGCATGACCATAGAAATGCTGCGTGAGACGCGTGATGTGCAGGACGCAGCACGGCGCTGCATTCAAATCCTCACCTATATTGACGACCAGAGCACTGCAAAACGGCATCCTCTCTTCCGGCCGTACGTCGGAGCAATCATTGAGTCACTGGATGTGCTCGCAACGTCGTTGCTCGGCCACCATCGCTTTGTGGACCCAGTTGGATACTACGCCCTCATCCGGGGGACGCTCGAGCAAGCGGAGGTTCCATTTCCCGGGACACCCTTGCGCGGCATGCAGATACTGGGATTCCTTGAGACGCGCAATCTCCAGTTCGACACGGTATACATGCTCGACGTGAACGATGATGTCCTTCCCGGGGGTCCGGGGCATCGGACATTGATCCCACGAGCAGTGCGGGAAGTGCTTGGGCTCCCGACATCGCGCGAGAAGTCAGCAATTGCCGCGTATTATTTTGACGTGTTGATAGGGTCTGCTCGGGATGTGCATTTGTTCTACACTGAGAATGGAAAACGGGAAAAGAGCCGTTTCATCGAGCAGCTCTTCTGGGAGCGCGAACAGAGCGCCGGAAAGCTGATGGATGAAGAAGAGGTTTCGTCTATCGGCTACGGAGTACGCCTTGGGAACACAACCCCCGGTTCAATTCCCAAATCTCAAGAGCACGTGGAATACCTGAGGCAATTCGTGTTTACCGCGACGGCGTTGGATGCGTACCTTCAGTGCCCATTGAAGTTCTATTACGGGCACGTTCTGAACATCAAGGAAGTGGAGGAGGTGGGAGGGGAAATTGAAGCAAAGGATATCGGCAATCTGATCCATGCCGTGCTGCGGACATTTTTCCAACCGATGGTGAACCGGCCCCTTTCCGCGGATGATCTGGATGAGACCCGCCTCCTTCAAGTGATTGACGAGCACTTCAACGAGCAGTTCGGTGAACACCGGCTCGGCGCACGACGCATGGTCCGGCTTCAGGTGCAGAAACAGCTACAACGGTTCCTCGCCGCATACCAAAAGCGTGTGATAGAGCAAGAGCCAGTTACCATCGTTGATCTCGAACGCCAAATTCGTGAGGTCCGGAAGGGAGGCTTCTCATTTCGCGGACGATTGGGAAGGGAGGCTTCTCATTTCGCGGACGATTGGATCGGGTTGAGCATCGTGGAAGTTCCGTGGTGATCCTGGATTACAAAACGGGAAGCAATGAAAACAGGCTCAGAATCAATTTCAAGAAACTTGACCCGGCGGATCGAACAACCTGGGCGGAAGCCATCGGATCGTTGCAGCTTCCCATCTACGCCCTCCTGTACTCCCTTCAGACCGGAACTGCACCTGCAGCGGTATCACCGGCGTATCTCTTTCTCGGTAAGAATGATATGGGACCAAAGATCGAAATGAAGCTCTTCGAGGATGATGGTCTGCGGGCAACACAACATGCCATTCTGGAGAACATCGTCTTCTCTCTGCTCGATGAAATTATAGATCCCTCCATTCCTTTCATGCCAACGGACGACTTCGAAGCTAATTGTCCAACCTGTTCGTTCACCAACTTCTGTGGGACCCAATGGGCAGGGGGGAGTAGGGCTAAGTGGAGTTGACTCTTTCGGACAAC
>JAERML010000146.1 GCA_016844425.1 Bacteroidota bacterium | reverse complement strand
GCAAACTGGGAGGATGAGGGATTTCCAGGATACGATGGGTATGCCTGGTATCGGAAACGATTCGGTGCTCCCTCTGAATGGAAAGACAAGACGCTGTATCTTCACCTCGGCCACGTGGACGATGTGGACGAGGTTTATGTGAACGGGCACCTCATCGGGTTTTCAGGCGGGTTCCCTCCCGGGTACGTTACCGCCTACGATGTTAATCGTGAGTATTTGTTGCCGGTCTCGTTCCTGAATTTCTCAGGAGATAATGTGATCGCCGTCCGCGTGTATGACGAGAAGCTGGGCGGTGGGATCAACTACGGAAAGGTGGGCATCTTCGAGGATGCCGCTGCACTTCGCGCTGATGTTCCCCTTCCCTCCGTGTGGAAATTCATGACCGGAGACAATATCGAGTGGAAGGACCCGGCATTCGATGACAGTCGGTGGAAGCAAATTGCAGTGCCCGCGTTTTGGGAAACCCAAGGTTTCAAGGACTACGATGGCTTTGGGTGGTATCGTACGAGGTTTGCCGTGCCACCCCGCCTTCGCCAGGAACGTCTGATCATGATGCTAGGGAAGATTGACGACCTGGATGAGGTCTACCTCAATGGTGAACGGATCGGGAAGACGGGGCGCATCACGTCGGCCCAGAAGAACATCTCATTCTCTGACGAGTATCAAGAAATCCGTGCGTACACTATTCCATCAGATTTAATTCGTGAAGGGAAGGAGAACATCATCGCTGTCCGGGTTTACGATGGTTTCAAAGATGGTGGTATCTACCGCGGTCCTATCGGGATCGTCACCCGCGACCATTACCGAACGTGGGAAACGAGCCAGCGGAAGAAGAAGGGTTGGGACTTCATCGACTTCTTTCTGAGGTAGACTTTACGGGCGTGTCCAGGGGAGTTCGGAGAGTTCTACGTCCGGGTTCTTCTCCGTAAAATAGTTGAGCGCCCACTCGCCGGGGAAAAGGATGACAAGTGACTTCCCCGAATCCTCGGCGAACGTCGAACCGGTAGGGAGGCTCTTCTTCAACAGCACATCCCGCTCCATTCCCGGGTCCACCCACCGAAGAAGTTTCCATTCCGTCGATTCAAGACGCGTCTGCGCACCGTATTCACTCTCCAACCGGTACTGCACCACCTCGAACTGCAACGGCCCTACCGCGGCGAGCACGGGAACCTTCTGCGATGCATTCAACAGGTGGAATCCCTGCACAACACCTTCCTGCAGCAGTTGATCCAGACCATCCCTGAACTTCTTGAAATTCGATGGATTCGGATTGTTGAGAACGGCGAAGACCTCCGGCGGGAACCGGGGGATTTCGTGGTAGACGATGTTCTCGTCCTCTGAGAGTGTGTCGCCGATGCCGAAGCTTGACTGTCCTACGAACCCGACGATGTCACCGGGATACGCCTCGTCCACCGTTTCCCGTTGTTGACCGAACAACTTGTTGGCGTTTGAGAGACGTACTTTTTTCCCGGTACGTGAATGACTCACCGACATATCCCGCGTGAATTTTCCCGAGCATACCCTCAGAAATGCAATCCGGTCCCGGTGCCGCGGGTCCATGTTTGCCTGGATTTTGAAAATGAATCCAGAGAAGACCTCCTGGTCAAGGGGCACAAGCGTGCCATTGCTTCTTCGTGGACGGGGTGGTTCTGCGTGACGGAGGAACCCATCCAGCAGCAATTGGACGCCGAAGTTATTCCTTGCGCTCCCAAAGAAAACGGGCGTCAGTTTACCCGTGAGAACCGCGGTTGGATTGAACACAGCCCCCGCGTGATCGAGGATCTCCAGCTCTTCGAGAAGCCGTCCATGCGATGCTGCGTCGAGCCGCTCGCTGACAAGAGGATTGGTAAGGTCAGAGATCTCCTCTGGTGCGCGGTAGGCCCCCCCGGCCGTTAGCTCGAACAAATGAACTCGCCGCGCCTGCCGGTCAAATACACCTCGGAACTGGAATCCGGTCCCGAGTGGCCAGTTCATCGGCACCGCGTGGATGTTGAGCACATGCTCCAATTCATCAAGAAGGGCGAGCGGTTCCTTGGTTGGCCGATCCAGTTTGTTCACGAATGTGAAGATGGGAATCTCGCGTCTCCGGCAGACCTCGAACAGTTTGCGCGTCTGCGACTCAATACCCTTCGCTGCGTCGATTACCATAACGACCGCATCCACGGCAGTGAGGACACGATAGGTGTCTTCCGAGAAGTCCTGGTGACCGGGAGTGTCGAGCAGGTTGATGCGATATCCGTTGTAATCGAATTGCAGAACGGTGGAGCTGATGGAGATCCCACGCTTCCGCTCCAATTCCATCCAGTCGGAAGTGGACTGGCGCTGGTTCCTCCGCGCAGTCACCGATCCTGCAAGCTGCACGGCGCCTCCATACAGAAGGAACTTCTCGGTGAGCGTTGTCTTGCCGGCGTCCGGATGCGAGATGATGGCGAATGTTCGTCTGCGTTGGATTTCTTCTTTCATTCCCATGGTCGGAGGAACAGAATGTCTGTTGATGGACTATTGTATTGTTGAGTGATGAGCACCGCCCGAGAAGGAATGAATGGAGAGAGTTCCGCTGAGAAGTACTTCTGTCTCAAGATAAGAAAAACCGCCCGAAGATGGAATGCCTGAGTGGTCGTGTCGCGCCGGCACTGACTTTGACGGCGGAAATGCCTATATTCAAGGCGTGCACGAAGAAGTATCCCACCAGGTTTCATCAATCCGGAACGACATGAGCGACAACAAGATCATCTTCTCCATGGTTGGCGTGGGGAAGGTACACAAGCCGCAGAAACAGGTTCTCAAGGACATTTACCTCTCGTTCTTCTATGGAGCGAAGATCGGCGTGCTCGGCCTGAACGGTGCCGGCAAGAGCACGCTTCTCCGCATCATTGCAGGAGAGGACAAAGATTATCTCGGTGAAATCAGCGCGCAAAAGGGGATCACCTTTGGCTATCTGCCGCAGGAACCGGTGCTCGATCTCGCGAAAACAGTGAAGGAAGTAGTGGAGGAAGGAGCGCACGCCACCGTTGCGTTGCTCAAGGAATACGAAGCGGTCAGCGCCAGGTTCTCCGAGCCCGGTGCGGACTTCGATGCGCTCATGGAGAAGCAGGGAAAGCTGCAGGAGCAGATCGACCACCTGAACGCGTGGGATATCGACAGCAAGTTGGAACAGGCGATGGATGCACTTCGCTGTCCACCCGGAGAGACGCTGGTTTCCGTTATCTCCGGCGGTGAACGCCGCCGCGTTGCCCTTTGCCGCTTGCTGCTGCAGGAACCCGATGTGCTGCTGCTCGACGAACCTACGAATCATCTCGATGCGGAATCAGTAGCGTGGCTCGAACAGCATCTTGCTCAATACAAAGGAACCGTGCTTGCGGTAACCCATGACCGCTACTTCCTTGATAATGTCGCCGGATGGATTCTGGAATTGGACCGCGGCGAAGGGATTCCGTTCGAAGGAAACTACTCCTCGTGGCTTGAGCAGAAGCAGCGACGTCTTGCCATTGAAGAGAAACAGGAATCGAAGCGGCAAAAATCGCTTGCGCGCGAACTTGAGTGGGTCAGAATGAACCCCAGGGGACGACAGGCCAAGAGCAAAGCTCGCATTGGTGCCTATGAGAAAATGTTGACCGAAGAGGAAGAGAAACAGAGTGAGGAGATCGAAATCTTCATTCCGCCCGGTCCCCGTCTCGGTAACGTCGTCATTGAAGCACAGGGAGTCTCCAAAGCGTACGGCGACAATCTGCTATATGAAGATATGAACTTTGTGCTTCCGCCAGGAGGAATTATTGGGGTGATCGGACCGAACGGGGCAGGAAAGACGACACTCTTCCGGATGATCACAGAGGACGAACGGCCGGACTCCGGAACCATCAGGATCGGTGATACCGTGAAGCTCGGCTACGTTGATCAGAATCGACCGCTTGACCCCGAGAAAACCATCTGGCAGGAGATATCTGGAGGAGAGGAGCTCTTGACGCTCGGGCACCGGGAAATCAACTCGCGTGCGTATGTTGCCCGTTTCAACTTCAGCGGGACAGATCAACAGAAGAAGACCTCGATGCTTTCCGGCGGTGAGCGAAACCGTGTCCATCTTGCCAAGGTGCTGAAGGAAGGCGCCAACGTGCTTCTTCTGGACGAACCGACGAATGACCTGGATGTGAATACCCTGCGCGCGTTGGAGGAGGCTCTTCTTAACTTTGCCGGCTGTGCCGTCCTCATCTCGCATGACCGCTGGTTTCTTGACCGGGTTGCCACACACATTCTTGCGTTCGAAGGGGAAAGCAAAGTGGTCTTGTTCGATGGTAACTTCACAGCGTATGAGGAAGACAGAAAGAAACGCCTCGGCATCGAAGCGGACAGACCTCACAGGATCAAATACAAGAAGCTCATGCGCGCATGAAGCAAGGTCGCTCCCTATCACTTCTCATGTTGCCAATTCACTCATACCTGGGATGCGCGGATGGGGGCCCCCAGTGGGGCGAAGGGAAACTGTTTGAGCGTTGGAATTCTCCCGGTTCGAAAAGGAATCGCAGTTCCGGTCGACTTCTTATTGGACGGGAGCCTCACGCACCCCCTTCATGGATAGTATCCGGTAAATCTTCCGTAACATCCCTCCTCTTGTGTTCGAGGGTAGTTTGCAATTCTACCCTCTTTTGGATATATTTTTCCAAGACTTTCAGCACTTTACAATGACGACAATAGACATAAGGCCTCAAACCCTCCGTGCCCACGAGTTGTATG
>JAERML010000145.1 GCA_016844425.1 Bacteroidota bacterium | reverse complement strand
GCAGGTTTGTCACGGGTGCTTCGTGGCAATGCGCTGGCGGCAATGGAGAACGTCGCTCTGTGGCACGAGCGCGATATTACACATTCGTCTGTCGAGCGCGTGATTGTTCCCGACAGCTGCATCCTACTGGACTACATGGTCGCGCTTCTGACCGACGTGATCGACCGTCTGATCGTGTATCCGGAGAATATGCTCAAGAACCTCAATCGGACACATGGACTCATTTTTTCCCAATCTGTCCTTCTTGCCCTGACCAAGAAAGGGATGAACCGGGAGGAGGCATACCGGATCGTTCAAGCCGGTGCAATGGATGTTTGGCAGTCGGGAAAGGACTTCAAAGAGCTCTTACAATCACACACCAGTGTGAGCTCCATGCTTTCCGCGCAGGAGATTGAGCAGTTGTTCGATCTGAAGAAGAGTATCCTGAATGTGGACTACATCTTCGAACGCGTGGGGCTTGCATAGCACGCATATAACAAGGAACAATCATGGCAAAGAAATTTCAGAACTTTATCAACGGAAAGTGGGTGGACGCCAGGTCCGGGCAAACGTTCGAGAACCGGAACCCTGCGAATTGGGATGAAGTGCTTGGCACGTTCCCCAAGTCCGGCAAGGAAGATGTCGACGAAGCAGTGAAGGCTGCGCGTGTGGCGTTTGAGAAATGGCGTCTCGTTCCTGCGCCGAAGCGCGGCGACATCATGCGTAAGGTAGGCGATCTGATGGTGGCTCGCAAAGAACAGCTGGCGCAGCAAATGACAAAGGAGATGGGAAAAGTCCTTGCCGAAACGCGCGGTGATGTGCAGGAAGGGATCGATACGGCATATTATGCAGCCACCGAAGGCCGTCGTCTGTTTGGTCACACGGTGCCCTCTGAGCTGCCAAATAAGTTCAACATGGCCGTTCGTGTTCCAATTGGAGTGGCGGGTATTGTCACACCGTGGAATTTCCCCATGGCGATTCCAACCTGGAAGATATTCCCGGCATTGCTCTCGGGCAACACGGTCGTATTTAAGCCGGCCTCGGACACACCGGAGACGGCAACGTCACTCGTCCAGATTCTGATGGACGCAGGAGTGCCGGAAGGTGTGGTGAACATTGTTCACGGTGGTGGTGGTGAAGTGGGGAACGCCATTGTCGGTCATCCCGATGTTGATCTCATAAGTTTCACCGGCTCAACCGGAGTGGGGAAGAAAATCTCGGAGATTGCAAGCCAGACGCTGAAACGTGTTTCGCTCGAACTCGGTGGGAAGAACGCGCAGCTTGTCATGGACGATGCCGATCTTGACCTTGCTCTTGAAGGCGTGCTCTGGGGAGCGTTTGGTACAACCGGTCAGCGTTGCACAGCGACAAGACGATTGATCCTCCATGAGAAGATTCACGACAGGTTCCTTTCCATGCTTGTCGGCCGGGTTGCGAAGCTGCGGCTGGGTGACGGCCTTGTTCAAGGTGTCGATGTTGGTCCGTGCGTGAACAAGGGTCAGCAGGAAACAGTCCAGCAATATGTCGACATTGGTCTTCAGCAAGGGGCAACGCTCGCAGCCGGTGGTGAAATTCCCAAAGATCCTCAACTGGCCAAAGGATGGTTCTACAAGCCGACAATCTTCAGTGAGGTGAAGCCAAATCATCGAATCGCGAAAGAGGAGATCTTCGGCCCCGTGCTTTCCGTGATCAGAACGAAGTCATTACAGGAGGGCGTGAAGATTCTGAACGATACGATCTACGGGTTATCATCGTCCGTTTACACGAAAGATGTCAATAGCGCGTTTCAAGCCATCAGGGACATCCAAGCAGGTATCACGTACATCAATGCACCAACCATTGGCGCTGAAGCACATATGCCGTTCGGCGGTGTAAAGCAAACCGGCAACGGTCACCGCGAAGGTGGGTGGACAGTCTACGACTTCTTCTCGGAGTGGAAGACCGTCTACATAGACTACAGCGGCGGGTTGCAACGGGCGCAGATTGACAACTATCAGAGTTGAGCCCATGGCCCGGGTCAAAACATACATCGTGTCATTGTTGGAGCATCAGGAATTCTTCTAAGTAGGCGTGTGCCGGATAGTCAACGTATTCCCACACGACCTACACTCATGGAAGGATTTCAATTATGTCAATGCAACAGGCAGCTCCAGTGGCGGTGTCGCGACGCAATACCACCGTGTCACCCTCAAACGTCCTCCCGACGCTTGCCAAGCATATGCTGGTGGACGGTTTCGAGATCGTTGTTGATCTTAAACAAAGCAAGGGATCATACATTGTAGATGCCAAGGACGGGAAGAGGTATCTCGACTTCTTCACATTTGTGGCATCTTCTCCCGTTGGTCTCAACCACCCGCGCATGACGTCGCCCGAATTCCTCGAGCGTCTGGCCTATGTTGCGGTCAATAAGCCGTCGAACTCGGACATCTACACCGCGGAACAAGCGGAGTTCCTGGAGATATTCTCGCGGGTCGCAATTCCCTCCTATCTTCCCCATGCGTTCTTTGTCGAAGGTGGTGCCCTTGGTGTGGAGAATGCACTCAAGGCGGCATTCGATTGGAAAATCAGGAAGAACTTTTCCAAAGGGTACAAGGAGGAACGGGGCCGGCAAGTGATTCATTTCCGCCAGTGCTTCCACGGCAGAACCGGATATACGCTCTCGATGACCAACACCGATCCAGTGAAAACCGACCTCTACCCGAAATTCAGTTGGCCGCGGGTCCATAATCCGGCAATCAAGTTTCCGCTGAATGATGCAAGCCTGGCCCTGGTAATCAAGGAGGAGGCGGAGAGTATCTCGCAAATCAAGGCGGCCTTCCGTACCAACAAAGACGATATCGCTGCGATTATTCTGGAGCCCATCCAGGGTGAAGGAGGCGACAACCACTTCCGCGCGGAATTCTTCCAGGCACTTCGTCAACTCGCCAGCGAGAACGATGCAATGCTGATTTTCGACGAGGTGCAGACGGGCATCGCCATGACAGGAAAGATGTGGGCTCACCAGCACTTCGTGGAGCCTGATATGATTTCGTTCGGGAAGAAGATGCAGGTGTGTGGCTTCCTCTGTGGCAATCGGATCGATGAGGTGAAAGAGAACGTGTTTGTGGTGCCGGGCCGGATCAACTCAACGTGGGGCGGCAATCTCGTGGACATGGTCCGTGCCCAGAGGTATCTGGAGATCATCGAGGAGGAACACCTTGTTGACAACGCCCGCACAATGGGTGAGTACTTGTTGAACGGTTTGGTGGCTCTCTCACAGGAATTTTCCACCATCGTTTCGAATCCGAGGGGGAGGGGTCTCTACGCGGCGTTCGATGTCTCCTCCAGCGAAGTCCGGACGAAGATCCGACAGCGCTGCTTCCAAAAGGGATTGATCATCCTGCCGAGTGGCGAGCGGTCGATTCGGTTCCGGCCACCGCTTACTGTCTCGGAGAGTGAGATTGATGAAGGGCTGGGGATCATCAGACAGTCCATCAAAGAGACTCTCTAGACTATTTCGTTACATCCACAGAACAGAACGCCTCCGGGAGTACCCGGAGGCGTTTGTGTTTCGTCCCCAAACAGAAACCGCCCCGTTGATGAATCGACGGGGCGTGAAAAATGATAACGATATTGCCTGTGTTACTTCAGCAGCAACATCTTCTTGATGTTGGTGAATATTGTTTTGGCATCTGCAGACTTTGCCAGGAGGCTGTAGAAATACATACCGCTTGCAACCGGGGCTCCTGCAGAATTGCGTCCATTCCAGATTGCCTGGAATGTACCTGCACTCTGAGGCCCGTCAACAAGTGTTGCAACTTCCTGACCCAAAAGGTTGTAGATCTTGACCATTACGTTGGCTGCAACCGGTAATCCAAACTGGATTGTTGTGGTCGGGTTGAACGGGTTCGGATAGTTCTGCATCAATGTGAATTTCGAGGGTTGTTCCTCGGTTGGGGAAACATAGGTCGAGATGGTCCGCGTCACCTGAACCGCATCAATACCCAGGAAGTCGGAATTCGTACCTGAAGGGCCGCCGTTGAAGTGGAGATACCTGAACGCAGCATGAACCGTGCTGTTCGGCGGAACAAGACCGCTCAAGGGGTATTGCCTCAGGCTCCACCCTGATTTGGGAACCTCGAAGTAGTCAACAAAAATAGTGAAGCTTGAAGTGTCGATACCACTTGTGGAGAGAAGAACCATCACCGAGTCGGGGAAATTCGCTTGTGGCGGCGGTTGAAGGACAGACCTCGTGTAGAATCTGAGTGTATCCATGCGATTGGGTGCGCCTACGCCGGGAATGGGTGGGGAAATCAGATAGTCATCGATATACAGATTGTTTGCCCGCTGGAAATTGTTGCCGGCAAAGCCGCTCCCTTCAAAAGGAAGAAATGGCGATGTTACCGATCCCCGGAACCACGCGGGGAGTATTCCTCCATCCCTATTCACCACGGTCCAGCCTGCCGGGGGGAAAGTACTGTCGTTGAATGTTTCCAGAAACACCACGTTGGAATCAACAACCTGAACGATCGCCTCAGTTGTGTCGTTGGAAGCGTTGGAGTCTCCTGCAAGGTCTGTCCAGGAAACAATCACGTGGACTCCCGGCGACGGACTCATCCATGGAAGCGAAAGTGTGTCGGTTGTACCGGGGGGAAGAGGGTTGCTGTTTGCGATCGGTGGCTGCATCTGGTTGTCCACCATCCATTGGATCTGGTACGATGGTTCAACAAACGATCCGTAGTTTCGAATGACGGCCGATAGGGTTAAGGCCCCTCTGAAGTCTGTCGTAAATATAGTC
>JAERML010000343.1 GCA_016844425.1 Bacteroidota bacterium | reverse complement strand
CAAGAAAAACTCCGGCAGACCGAGGCTCCCCTACAACGTTGCCGTCGAGGAGGCGTTGTGCTACGGATGGATCGACAGTATTCTGAAGCCGATTGATGAGCGGAAGTACGCACAACGATTCACACCGCGCAAGCCTAGGTCGAATTGGTCGGCTATGAACATCGAGCGACTCCATCGCCTCATCCAAAGCAAACGAATGAGACGGGCTGGGTTGAAGGCGGCGGCAAGCGTTCTTGAATCAAGGCCAGGAAGAGTCACGAAGAGTCATTCCGCTTCGCCAAAGGTACCCGCCGACATTCTCAGGAAGCTCAAAAAAGACCGGGCGATCTGGGAGAACTTCAGCTGTTTTCCCCAGTCCTACAAGCGGATCCGCATTGGCTGGATAGAAGGCGCACGTAAGCGCCCGGACGTGTTCGACCAAAGGCTTCGCTACTTCCTGAAGATGACGAAGCAGAACAAGCGGTTCGGCATGGTGCAATAGGAATTTCCCCACCCCGCACTTTTTGCTTGACAAATAGCTTCTGCCCTCGTACATTTAACCTAATGGTTAAACGTCAGTCAGATACTCTCAATGCCATCTTTGGCGCGCTTGCCGACCCAACCCGTCGTACTATTCTTGAAGAGCTTGCCAAAGGAGATCGGTCGGTAACCGATCTTTCGGATCCACATGATATGTCAATGCCTGCGATCTCCAAGCACCTAAGCGTTCTTGAACATGCCGGCCTCATCGCCCGGACAAAAGATGGAAGACTCAGGCGTTGTAGTCTCAGCGGGCACCCTCTCAAGGACGCGGCCAATTGGCTTGAACAGTACCGCACGTTCTGGGAAGGAAGGTTCGATGCGCTTGAAGAAGTACTCACCGGTTCAAAGAAGAAACAGAAGTAGGAGTCCTTATGCGCACTACCGTCGCAACACCGTCCACTGAAACGACCCTCATCATGAAACGGACGTTCGCCGTCCCAAGAAGCAGGGTCTTTGAAGCCTGGACAAAACCGGAGATGCTCAAACAATGGTTCACCGCAAGCGCTGAGTATGTGTCGCCCCTGGCTGAAATCGACCTCCGCATCGGAGGCCGGTTCCGTATGGCGATGAAGCACATCACGAAGGGTACGACGCACACCGCTACGGGTGTCTATCGCGAAATCAGACCGCCAGACAGGCTCGTCTTTACATGGGAGTGGGAGGGCGAAACGGAGAACGGTCAGTCGCTGGTGACAATTGAGTTGCGTGACGCAGGAGCTTCAACGGAGATGATCTTCAAACAGGAGTTTTTCCCGAGCAAGAAAATACGCGACGACCACGAGAAAGGCTGGACCGGATGTTTCGGGAACCTGACCAGGCTCGTGCAACAGTAGTGTAGTCCAACGATATCTCTCTGCGTAACGACAAGAAATGGCCTATAACGAGGCATTGGCAAGCAGGACGAGAGCGGCTCTCGCTCGAAAGCGTGGCATAACCGAGAAAGCGATGTTCGGTGGTCTGAGTTTTCTCTTGAACGGCAAAATGGTGTGCGGAGTCTTGAAGAACGATCTCGTCGTGCGAGTACACCCGGACGAATCCGACGCACTGCTCAAAAAACCCTACGTGCGACCAATGGACTTCACCGGACATCCAATCATCCAATGAAGGGATTCTTATACGTCGGCCCCGGCGGATACAAAACAGTCAGGAATCTGCGCGCATGGGTCGAGCGGGGTCTTGAGTTTGTCTCTTCACATACAGTGGAAAACAAATAGCTCGTTTACACATCCCACATTTACCAGCCGGAGCCATCCTCTGGCGTAGGTGGTCACACATCACACATCATAAGGAGGCCCCATGCACCGAATCGTTATCTTCATATGTGCTCTTGTTCTCACTCTTCCCATGCTGTCACGGACATCGGAGCCAGGTAAGGCATCTGTAAACATGGAGAAAATGAAATCCCTGGTTGGCGTCTGGGAGGGTAAGGACGAACAGGGCAAACCCATCAAAGTCACATACAAGCTTGTGTCAGGCGGTGGCACACTGATGGAGACCATCGATCATGACATGCACAAGGATGGGATGATCACCGTCTATCATCTTGACGGCGAAGCCATGATGATGACCCACTATTGCTCCATGGGGAACCAGCCGAGAATGCGTGCGGTGGGAGGGGACGCGAGTGCGATCACGTTTGCATTTGTGGATGGAACAAACATGAAATTGGAAGATCCGCACATGCACAAGTTGACAATCACGTGGAAGGATGACAACCACGTGGTTCAGGAGTGGACAATGCAAGCGGAGGGAAAGGATACACCCCCCGTGGTTTTTGCATTGGAGCGTAAAGGATAAAGGGGGGGTACACCACGAGATGAGTTGACTTATTGCAGGGGAGAAAGACCCTCTTCCGCAGTCATCATCTGGAGGAGGAAATCCATAAGGCGGACGTTCTCAGGCCGGCGCTCGTGCTCGTAGGCGCTTTTCAGGTTTCGTACGACACGGGCAACGATCGCCGAGGCCCGGCATTCGAGGCGAAGGATGTCCTTCAGGGAGACCTT
>JAERML010000015.1 GCA_016844425.1 Bacteroidota bacterium | reverse complement strand
CCTGGATAACGTTGAAAACCAGCGCACAGTCATCCACCGTTCTGCAAATCGAACCGATCTTGTCCATCGTCCAGCTCAACGCCATTGCTCCTGTTCTGCTCACGCGACCGTACGTCGGTCGAAGCCCTGTTGTGCCACACCGCGTCGATGGCGACACGATCGAGCCCCAGGTCTCTGTCCCTATCGCAAACCCGACCAACCCTGCCGCCGTTGCCGCAGCAGAGCCGGCAGATGACCCGCTCGAGCCCTGCTCGTAGTTCCATGGGTTCCTGGTCTTCCCGCCAAACCAGACATCTCCCCACGCCAACTCACCCATCGTCAGCTTTGCCACCAGGACTGCGCCAGCCTCCTCCAGCCGAAGGATCACCGTCGCATCCTCATCAATCAACTGTTCCTTGTAGGGTACCGAACCCCATGTGGTACGGACGCCTTTCGTTGAAAGAAGATCTTTGGCGCCATATGGTATCCCATGCAGTGGCCCACGGTACTTGCCATCCGCAATCTCTTTATCAGCTCTTCTGGCCTGGTGCATCGCGATGTCTTCAGTCAACGTGATGACGCATTCCAGTTTCGGTCCGTACCTCTTCAAGCGATCGAGGTACATGCGCGTCAGCTCGACGCTGGAGATCTGCCTCGTTTTCAGAAGAAATCCCAACTGTCCAACAGAATAGAAGGCAAGTTCTTCCTTGTCCGCCGGAAGAACAACTTTGCCTGGCGGTGTGGCTATAAACGGCGTCCGGCTTTTCTCGAACTTCATCCCGACGGGAATGGGATTGAACATCACTGCGGGTGGAACACCATTCGGTATCGTGACCGCCCTGATCCCCTGATAGTTGCCGAGTTGCTCCCCTGATAGTTGCCGAGTTGCTCCTTCAGTCCCTCAAGCATCGAATCGCGTTCGACCTCGGTGAAGCCCAGCCCGATAACTTTTTCCGCTCCGGCAACAGCTTCCCTTGTTATGGGGTTAGAGGTTGATGATGATACCTGAAGCAATGCTCCGGGAGCGAGATATGTGGAGAGAAGCAGAAAGTAAACGATGGCAACGGTTATTCGCGGAGACATGGCGAGGGCACCTCAGGCTGTTGGGGGTGAGAAAAACATGAGAACCGAACGATGACTCAAGAAGCCAGAAAAGATGAAAGAGACGTTCAGACTGTAACAGGAGGGTACAGAACCTCTTCGAGAAAGAGCCCTTGCGGCAACGCTGCCATCCCTGCCTTGCGTCGATCCTTGGCGGCCATGATATCCTGAAATCCCGATGCCGGAGTGAAACCCCGCCCGACATCCACCATGGTGCCAACCAACGCCCGGACCATCCCGTGGAGGAACCTGTTCCCCCGCACTTCATAGATGAGATTTCCCTGCGCCTTCACCCACACTGATTTGGTGATCGTGCATCGGTAATGGTTCACTTCTGCTTCGTTCTTGCAGAAAGACTCGAAGTCATGTTCGCCCACAATCAGACGTGCCACTTCATTCATCGCCTCGAGATCGAGATCGTATTTGATGAACCACTGGTATTGCCGCCCGATGGCGGATGGTTTAAGAGAAATGAAGTAACGGTAAACACGCTCAGTTGCGTCGAATCGGGCGTGGAAGTCCTCATGGACCTCCTCAGTAGAGCGGACGTAGATATCTTCGGGAAGGATCCCGTTGAGTGCACTCAGGATGGAATTGGCTCCCATGGTCGACGCCGTCCGGAAGTTTGCCACCTGTCCGCGGGCATGCACCCCTGAATCTGTCCGACCGGCTCCGATCAGACTAATGGATTCCTGGAGAATCTGATCGAGCACTTTGGTGATCTCGTCCTGAACACTTCTCCCATTCATCTGCGACTGCCAGCCGACGAAATTCGTGCCGTCGTATTCAAGAGTGAGCTTGATATTACGCATGTGCACCGGAGAGGTGTCAGAAAGCCTTGGAGACCGTCAGCAGCACACCATGGGGCTGCTCCAAACCTCCCATGACAGTTGCATGAAATTGAAGATCTCCAAACTGCTCGTCCACGGCATTGTTATGGGCAATAGCTGCACGGGCTGCATTGATGGCGCTGCCGACGTGATTGATGATGATTGCTGCTACGACGAACTTCCGGTTGTTGTACATAGTCTCACCCTTGATGCGTTGCTCCCGGTAGGAAGCCCGGAGCGCGTCGTTCCTCCAATCCCACGCATACCCAGTGACAGGATATAACCGTTCAGGTTCGCGGTCGCGGAGCTGCTTGTCGTTGTAGTCATCAATGTTGACGAAGTTGCCGATGTCGATGAAATACTGTTCATCCTTTCCCTCCAGCGTCACGCCGGCTCTCGACGCTGCAAACGCGCGGGAATCATCGCGCAGGGTATTGCCGTACACTTCGAACGTCGCGTACGTGAGCCAGAGCGCCCCCTCGGCGATCAGGAAGTACTTGCCAGAAGAGAACCCGTTTGCATAGACCTCCCCCATTCCGGGAAGGAGCAGAGAATAGATGGCAGCAAGCCCGACGGACTTTTTCCCTGCGGACGCGCCCTGGAATTGTTCGACAGATGAAGAAAACCGCATGGCATCGGATGTGCCGAAGAGGTGTTGCCGGACTTCAAACTGTGTGTATGACGAAGAGGGAGTATTGCCGGCGTAGAGGATCTGAGTGAAAAGGAAGAGGGATATAACGGCCCGGTTCATTGTTCCCATAATCAAACCCTTGAGGTATTAGACAGATTGTTGCTGTGGATTGAGTAATGGTAACAAAGTCTGGGTACGCGCCCTCCTGTGTGGTGATTTCAGGTTAATGAACACATCGCTCCAGCTTCCCTCAAACACCATGACCGGGATGTGCAACTGCCCTTCCAATTCCTGGACCGTCATGTCATCGAGGAAGAGACCGTCGGCATTCAAGATTTCGGGAGGGAGTAAAATCATGTCGCCACTGTCCTTCCCTTCTAACGCTGAATATATGCATTTCCCCGACAGAAGTCCAGCCACGGTGACGCTTCGTCCATAGAGAGTATTGGGTGCGACTTCAAGACTCACGTCGAGCCCCTTGATCCGGTGGAGGCGCGGCAGGATCTCCTTCTGCATGAAGCCGGCAGCCAACTCTCCGGTCACCATCGTAAGTCGTCGCAGGCGTGCAAGTCGTTCCGGGAAGCCGGTTGATTGTTTCTTAAATGCCTGAACAAAATCCCGCACGATCCCGACGCCGTTCTCGATCTGGGGGAAGCTGTCATAGTATTTCGCCGCGGGAATCTTACGCCCGGCAACAATATGGAATTCATCCGATGGATACACAAAAGACCGCCCGATTTCTGCGCGGAACCTTTCCTGCCATACCTCCATAATCCCGAGCAGGGTTTTCGCGTACTCGTGATCAACCTTCTTCAGTTGGGTCAACCCAAACCGGTGGTCGGTCAGTCCCACAGGCACTATGGCCAGTGAAATAACATGTTCATGAAATTGATAGAGGTCGAAAACGGTCCTGGTGAGCGCGTCCCCATCATTGATCCCAGGACAGAGGACAATTTGGGTGTGCATATCAATATCGTTATCGTGCAGCCTTTTGATCTTGTCCAGGATGAAGTCATCCTTCTTGAGCCCCATCAACCGCTTGCGAATCTCAAAATCGGTGACATGAACGGAGATATACTGGGGCGAAAGCCGCTGCTCGATGATCCGATCGAGGATGGCGGGCCCCGCGTTCGTCATGGTGGTGTAGTTACCATACATGAACGATAGACGGTAATCGCCATCACGAAAGTAGAGTTGATTCCTGAGCCCTGTCGGATTCTGGTCAACGAAGCAGAAGATGCAATCGTTGCCACAGGAGAGGATTTTCATCTCTTCAAAGTCAATCCCAATTCGATCGCCCTCTTCCTTCTCAATGTCGTAGATGACAACTTCCCGATCCCGCGCAACCTTGAGGGAGATCGTCTCGTCCGACTCGGAGAACCTGTAGTCGATTGCATCCTTGACACGGCGACCGTTGATCTCCAGAAGATCGTCGCCCTGGCGGATGCCCAACTCATCGGCAATGCTGTCTGGTTCTACCGAGGTGATTTTCATGCCGCGACCTCCGATACACCCATCCTGCCATGACAAAGCTCATCTTCAGCACCAACAATTTCAGCCCTGACAAACGTGTTCGGTTCTGTGTACTCAAGCGGTACGGCCACACGGACGTAGTTGTCAGTATACCCGAGTCTGCAGCCGTTTTGGACATCATGCTCAAGCAACACATCCACCGACCGCCCCTTCATATTCTGGTAGAACGCTTTTTTCTTTCGATGGCCGAGCATGCGCAGCACATCACTCCTTCTGAATCTCAGCTTCGGTTCCACCCGCCCCGCCAGAGATGCTGCCGGCGTCTCCGGCCGTTCCGAATATGTAAACACATGGAGATACGAAATTGGAAGTGATTCCAGAAAACTGCACGTCTCTTCAAAGTACGCTTCCGTCTCGCCGGGAAAACCTGTGATCACATCAACACCAATCCCGCATTCGGGGATGCGCTGGCGTATGGAGTGAATGACTTCCGCAAACCGGTCTGTGGTATACCGACGGCGCATGGAGCGCAGGATCATATCGCTTCCGCTCTGGAGCGGGACGTGGAAATGCTTGCAGGTCTTCGGATGGTCTGCCACAAAACGGATCAGCTCTTCTGTGAGCAGGTTGGGTTCGATTGAACTGACTCGGATGCGTTCCAGTCCCTCTACCGTTACGAGATGTTGGAGTAACGCCAACAGCGTGGTACCCGACTTCTTTCCGAAATCCCCCACGTTCACACCGGTAAGCGTGATCTCTCTGAACCCCTCTAAAACGAGCTCACGCGCTTGTGCGACGCAAGCTTCAATGCTCTGACTTCTGCTCTCTCCGCGGGCCAGGGGGATCGTGCAGAAGGTGCAGTTGAAATCGCACCCATCCTGTACTTTGAGATACGCTCGTGTTCGATCCCCCCTGTTGGTCGTTGCAGGTTCAAAGTCACCAACGGTTTTGATGTCGGAAACAGCGACATGGGGATAGAGCTTCTTCTCCAAGCCTCCGGCAAAATCGAACAGAGCAGATTTTTCACGCGCACCCAGCACAAGATCGACCCCGGGGATGCGGGCGATCTCGTCGGGGCGTAGCTGGGCGTAACAGCCGGTGACCACGACGTAGGGATTGTGTGAGGTACGAAGAGCCCTGCGGACAACCTGTCGGCATTGCCGATCTGCCCGCTCGGTCACGCTGCAAGTATTTATTACGCACACGTCGGCCGGCGCACCGAATTCGACAACGTCAAACCCGCGATCCCTGAACTCCCTACCGAGTGTTGAGGTCTCGGCGAAGTTCAGCTTGCATCCGAGTGTATAGAGAGAGACAGTTGGCATCTTCTAATACAAAAAAGAGCCGCCCGATCGTCGGGCAGCTCTTCTGGTGATGTTCGGTGAACGCTAGTTCTCGGTTGGAATCGAGGTGTCGCCGGACAACGGCTGTCCAGTTATTGTCGCGGTCTCACCGATGGTGGACGCTGGGAGCCTGTGCGTCGCCGCGTACTCCTCGACGATCTTGGATTCCTTGTCCTTCAGGTATTCCGCAACAGAGAGGACAATCTTCTTGGAATCCTTGTCAAACTCCACCACCTTCAGTGGCAGGACATCTTCGACCTTGAACTTCTCGGCGATGTTCTTCACCTGTGTTGTGGCAAGCTGCGAGACCGGGACAAACCCATCCACACCAAGCGGAAGTTCGACGATCACGCCCTTCTCGATTATGCGGACAATCTTTCCCTGAATCTCTGTACCGACACGGTAACTCTCACCGAACTTGTCCCATGGGTTATCGTCGATCTGCTTGTGGCCGAGCGAAATCCGTCGTTGATCGACATCCACGCTCAGGATCACCACCTCGATCTCGTCCCCCTTTTTCACGATTTCACCCGGGTGTCGGATCTTCTTCGTCCACGATAGATCGGAAATGTGGACGAGACCGTCCACACCCTGCTCCAGCTCCACAAACACACCAAAGTTGGTCAGGTTTCGTACCACGCCCTTGTGGCGCGAGCCAACCGGATACTTCTGCATCAGGTTCATCCATGGATCGGGCTCGAGCTGCTTGATGCCGAGCGAGGTCTTCTTGCTTTCCTTGTCAAGACTCAGGATGACGGCCTCGATCATCTGTCCCATGGAGACGACCTGCGACGGATGCTTGATGTGCTGTGTCCAGCTCATCTCAGAGATGTGAATGAGTCCTTCGATACCCTTTTCGATCTCCACAAATGCACCGTAATCTGCCAACGAGACTACCTTGCCGGTAACCTTTGTGCCGACGGGGTACTTGTCCTGGATATTGTCCCACGGGTGGGGTTGGAGCTGCTTGTAACCCAACGAGATTCTCTTCTTTTCCTGGTCGAAGTCCAGTACTACCACGTTGATCGTCTGGTCCAGTTTTGCAATCTCGGACGGGTGGTTGATGCGGCCCCAAGAGAGATCGGTGATATGAACGAGACCATCGACACCGCCAAGATCCACAAACACGCCAAAGTCTGTAATGGCCTTGACGGTTCCTTCGAGGATTTGCCCCTTCTCAAGTTTCTCAAGGATGGCCTTGCGCTGGCCCGACATTTCCTCTTCCACAAGGACTTTATGGCTGACCACAACATTCTCAGAAGGATGGTTCAGTTTCACGACACGGAAATCCATCGTCCTGCCGATGAATGCATCAAAGTCACGTACCGGGCGAACATCGATCTGTGAACCGGGGAGAAAGGCATCGATACCAAGAAGGTCGACGACAATACCGCCCTTGATGCGGCGAACGCAGCGACCTTGAAGCACCTCGCCTGTCTCAAAGACCTTGGTGACCCGCTCCCAGATCCGCATGAAGTCCGCGCGCTTGCGGGAGAGAACCATCTGGCCATCTTTGTTTTCCACACTCTCAAGGAACACCTCAATCTCGTCACCGACTTTGAGCACGTCCTTGTTCGTGAATTCGGCCAACGGCACCGTCCCTTCGGACTTGAAGCCAATATCGACGGAGACCTCATTGTCGATGATGGCAACGACCCTTCCCTTGACAATCTCACCCTCGCTGATCTTGCCGAGGGTTCCCTCGTACAGCTTTCTCAGGTCGTTGTATTCGGCTTCGCCGTACTCCCGGTCGATCACCGGGAAGTTCTTCGTTCCGTTACTTGACTTTACTGCTTCACCAGGCGATGATGCCGCCGTGGTCGTTGCTGTATCCTTCGCAAATGTTGTTTCTTCAGCCATTAATCCTCCTGCTGTTAGACATAACGTCCCGACCCAGCCGGGACATCGCTCAGTGTCGCACGCAGCCCGATGTCATCAAGATCGAAGCGCCGTACAACACTGACCGGAGCATGTAGTGATTGTTCTTTCGTTGATTATTGATGACCCGGCCCCTGAGGAGCCGCTGTGTCATTCTTTAGGGTGCCGACACAGGCACACATTTGTCAAACAGGGACGGGAGCTTGGGAGAGTTGCTCAACCGACAGTTTCACACGTTCCATCAACCATTGCGGTGTTGAGGTGGCGCCGCTGATACCGACTGTCTCCTTCCCTACGAACCATTCCCGCTTCAACTCTGTTTCATCTTCGACGAAGTAAGTATGTGGATTTGACGCACGACAGATATCGTACAACACTTTTCCGTTGGACGAGTTTCTGCCCGCAACAAACACCATCACGTCATTCTGCGCCGCAAATTCACGGAGCTTCTTGTCACGCCCCGATACTTGTCCGCAGATTGTGTCCTTCGCGTGAAAATCGATCGCCGACTCTTCGAACGTCCCTACTTCAAACTCCCCGATCTTCTCTTTCAGAAGGCGGGCGATTTCATAGAACGTCGGTTTGTCCATGGTGGTCTGTGAGAAGAGTACCGTCTTCTTGCTCACATCCACTTTGCCGATCTCATCAACCGACTTGATGACGATTGCCTCGTTGTTCACGTGGCCAACTAGGCCGATCACCTCTGCATGGTCTTTCTTGCCGAAGATGACGATCTGATACCCCTTGTCATAGAACTTGCGGATGCGCTCCTGCACTTTCGTGACGACCGGACAGGTGGCATCTATGAGAGTCACACCATGTTTTTTTGCCAGCTCGTATGTCGAAGGAGGCTCACCATGGGCCCGAATCAGTACCGTCTTTCCACGAAGTCGCTCGAAGTCGGCGTACGTGATTGTCTCGAGTCCTTTCTTCGCGAGTCGCTCAATCTCCATCGGGTTGTGGATCACCGGACCGAGAGAGTGCAACTCCGCTGTGGCCTTCAGCTCTTCTTCCGCTATGTCAATGGTTCGGACAACACCCCAACAGAAACCGGAGTGTTGATCTACTGTCACCTTCATCGTCAGTTTTCTCGTTGGAGAATCTCACGGGCCTTCTGCACCACAAACTCCACTTGCTCGTCAATCGTCAGGTTTGATGTGTCGAGCACCACGGCATCAGGTGCCTTGCGCAACGGGCTCTCCATTCGAGTGGAGTCGAGTCTGTCCCGCTCTTCAATCTCCCTGACAAGCTGTGCCATGTCAGTTTCTACTCCTTGTGCACGGAGCTCTGCCTGTCGTCGTTTTGCCCGCGCCTCAATACCTGCAACCAGAAATACCTTCAAGTCCGCATTTGGGAAAACAACGGTTCCGATATCTCTCCCCTCCAGTACAATCCCCTGTCCGTTTCCAATTCGCCGTTGCTCCTCCACCATCCGTTCACGGACGCGCCGGAACCGGCTTACCGCACTTACTGCCCTCGTGACCTCACTTGTTCGAATCCCGTCAGTAACATCGTGGCCGTCCAGAATCACCCTAATCTCTTCGCCGGCACTTCGCAATTCGATTCTCGTTGAACCGATGAGGCGGTTGATCCCCTCCTCATCATCCGGTCTTAGACCAGCCATCAACACCTTGAGCGTGACCGCCCGGTACATCGCCCCGGTATCCACGTGCAAGTACCCCAGTCGTTTTGCAGCAAGCCTTGCGGTGGTGCTTTTTCCTGATGCCGCGGGCCCATCAATGGCAATGACCAGGTTCCTTATGCTCACGTTTCCAGAATTTGTGGGACGTTAATATAAGGATTTTCACGACCGACTGCAACCACTCTCCAGAAGGCACGAGTCAGCAGATCGTTGAGATTATTGGATGGATCGGGCTTTTTGGGTATATTCGGCACCATCCACCAAGGAGTATTTGCTTGAGGAAACTGACTGTTGAGGAGATTGCTGCCCAGCGAGTCCCACCCTCCCTTGTTGCCAACGCAGAACGAACGCCCATCTGCGCAATGCTGGATAACATCCGGAGCCTGTACAATGTGGGGTCGATGTTCCGGACCTCAGATGGCGCCCTCATCCGGAAGATGTATCTTGCCGGTTACACTCCATGCCCTCCACGAAAGGAAATTGAGAAGACCGCCCTCGGCGCCACTCAGAGTGTTCCGTGGGAGCATTTTTCAAAGCCAATAGATGCAGTTAACGTCCTTAGATCCGAAGGTATTCGGATTTGCGTCCTCGAGCATACAACGGGGAGCGTCCCCTACTTTGCGGTTCCCCCAACTGCATTCCCTCTCTGTCTCGTTGTTGGGAATGAAATTACCGGCGTCTCACCTGAAGTTGTTGCTGCCGCCGATCTCGCCATCGAGATCCCGATGTATGGTATGAAGCAGTCGCTCAACGCTGCTGTCGCCTACGGGATTGCGTTGTTTGAGCTCGTGAGGATTTGCAAGAATGTATCTACTTGAAGATGTTGTACGCGAGCGTGAAGTAGTCGCTTCGCTCCAGCGTGTGAATCCGCACTACGCCTGCACGGACAAGCGATACCAAAATCCGTGAGGCACGCTGCTCGGAGATGTTCACCAGGCTGCTGAATTCCTTCGCCGTTATCCTCTCGTTTGCATCCAGATACCCGAAAAGCCGCTTCTCATTCTCTCCGATCTCAATCTTCATGGGAGGTGCATCCTGTCGTTCGTCCCGGAGGATTTTCACCACCTCCCTGCTCGCCATGACTGTCTTGTCATTCACGCGGATAAAGATCTTCGTTTCCTCATCGGACGCCGTGTGGCCATTGGAGCTTCCCGTAAAGTAGTGTGGTTTACTGTCACTTTCCGGTACGTACGCTACGATCACATCGGTTCCATCGAACGCCACTATATCGATCACCGGCTCGATCTCGGGAATGCAAAACAGCAGACCGGCATGCCGGATCATCTCCACTTCACTTTTCTCGCTCTCGACGCCAACAACGGATCCATCATCGTCTACTCCAAAGAGGATGTGTCCACCTTTGGTGTTGGCAAAGGCAATCAACGCACGGGCGATCTTTTCAGGTGTTGTGACTTTTCGCTTGAACTCAATCTCGAATCCTTCTCCCTCTTCAATGAGACGGTTGACCTCTCTAAAGTCCATTGTTCTCTTCCTCAACGTCTGTGGAATCAAGTGGCATATTCGCCTCCGACGTATCGTCGGGCATCAACAACTCGTCCAGGTCTGGCTTTGACTGTGTGTCCTCAATTGTGGGTGACCCCGTGAAATTTCTTGCAGACATTCTTCGCAGGATGATCTGCTGGCGACGGAGAACATACCTGGTGTCTTCATCCGGACGGTGGCGCAGCGGACTGGGGATAACGGCAGCCATGCGGGTCGCTTCTTCCAAAGTCAAGCTCACCGCGGCTTTTCCAAAGTAGGCCTGCGCAGCCGCTTCCACCCCAAAAACCCCTCTCCCCCATTCAATGACGTTCAAGTAGATCTCCAGGATCCGATTCTTGCTCAGGGAGTTCTCCAGAAGAAGAGTGATAATGGCTTCCTTCAATTTTCGAATCGGGTCCTTGGATGTGGAAAGATACAGATTCTTGGCCAGTTGTTGCGTGATGGTGCTCGCGCCCCGCACAGCGCGCCGCTTGTCGATGTTCTTCTCGATGGATTCCTGAACCTCGTACCAATCAAAACCATTATGAGAGTAAAAGGTTCCGTCTTCTGCAACAATGACCGCATTGACGAGGTGGCGTGAGATACGGGAGAGAGGGACCCATCGCTGAGTAATCTTCAGCTTCTTCCCTTCATGTTCTGCTTCGCTCAACCGCTGGCGCATCAAAGCCGTCTGTTCGGGGTTCTCCGATTTCAAGCTCGCGACACCGAAGAACGGGATGGTTGCAAGCTCGAACAGAATAAAGGCAAGAGTGAGCAGGAGGAATGTCTTGATCTTATGCCCCTTCATCCAGCGGAGGAGGCGTTGGCCGCGACTGATGGGAGGAGTATTTGGTTCTGATATGGGAGGGCCGGCTTGATCCGGCGCGACGGAATTCACTTACAGTCTGTGACCTTGATTGTCCAGATATTCTTGCAGCATCAAGCGGGCAGCCATCTCATCGACCCGGTGTTTCTGCTGGCGCTGCTTTCGCTTCATCCCGGCATCAATAAACGCCCGTTGAGCGTTCACCGACGAGTAGCTCTCATCCCATGTATCAATCTCCACGGCAACCTCTCCCCGGAGCCGCAGGATGAAGTCCTCCACTTCGATCGCCTTCCCTCCTTTTCCTCCATCGGCACCGTACGGCATCCCCACAACAACCAGAACCACTTCCTCCTTCTCAACAATCTCGTTTAGCTTTCGGAGAAGGCCGGCATCATTGTCAAGTGTCCCAACGCCCTGTGAGATAATGCGCATCGGATCGCTCAAGGAGACGCCAACCCGTTTGGTGCCGTAGTCAATCCCGAGAATGCGTCCGGGGTGTGCAGTCATGCGGCGTCCCGGCTATTCTTCAAAGCGCTCCGCCCGGGTAACACCCTTAATTCTCCTGATCTTCTCCAGAATCCTGTTAAGGTGTTCGGTGTCTTTTACGTAAAGGATGAACGTTCCCTGAAACATTGTATCCTGTGAATCGATGTTGACACTTCTGATGTTCGTGTTTGCATAGGAAGAAATCGCATGCGTAATATCCCCCAGCATCCCCGGCCGGTCAACACCCGACGTCTTCACGCCGGCAACGAACATCACTCCGTTGTCCGTCGGCCAGCCCACATCCACAATGCGATTGGTTTCCATCTGCATCATCAGGCGGATGTTCTTGCAGTTCTTCCTGTGGATCTTGATCCCTTCGCCCGTGGTAATAAACCCGATGATCTCATCGCCAGGGATCGGGTGACAGCACTTGGCGAAGTTGTGCATGATGTTCTCCTGTGCACCGTCCAAAACGATGCCGCCGACCCCGGGCGGAACTGATGAACTTGTTGAAGAGCCCCTCGATCTTCCCCTCTTCGCTCACCATCGCGGCGGGATGTTTCTGCTCCTCCTGGATCATCTGGATGATCTCGTCCGCATTGATCTTTTCCTGCCGGAGACCAAGATAGAACATCCCGACGTTCTCGATCTTCTTGTCCCGCAAAAATTTGTTCAGCTCGTCCTCATTGATGCTCAGCTTCGACTTCTTGACCTTCTTCTCCCAGATCTCCTTTCCTTCGTCGATTGCCTTCCGCTGTTCTTCCTTGATCCACCGCCGGATGTGGGATTTCGCCTTGTGTGTCACCACGAATTTCTCCCAGTCCGGGTTGGGCGTC
>JAERML010000342.1 GCA_016844425.1 Bacteroidota bacterium | reverse complement strand
CATGTAATGGGTGGTGATGACGACCGTCTTCCCTTCTGACCGGATTCTCTTGATGACGCCCCAGAGATGTCTGCGCGACTGCGGATCGAGACCGGTGGTTGGTTCATCGAGAAAGATAACGAGCGGCTCGTTCACTAAGGCGGCAGCAATGGAGAATCGTTGCTTCTGGCCGCCGGAGAGGTGCACGACCTGCGCCTTCGCCTTGTCTTCCAACTCCACTTCTTTCAAAAGCTGCCGTGGATCGACCTGACGGTCGTACATTTCGCCAAACAGAAGAAGAAGCTCGGAGAGGTTCAACTTGTCAAAGAATGACGAAGATTGAAGCTGCACTCCAATCAAACGCTTCACTTCCTGTGCGTGGGTGCGGACTTCGATGCCATTCAAACGAACCTCTCCACCATCGATCGGTCGGAGCGTTTCGATCATTTCCAGCGTCGAGGTTTTCCCTGCTCCGTTCGGGCCGAGGATGCCGAAGATTTCTTGCTTCGCGACGCTGAACGTGACACCGTTTACGGCCACGAGATCGCCATACCGCTTTACAAGATTCCTCACATCCAGGATCGTGTCAGTCATCGTTTCTTCTTTCGGCGTGCTTCGTTCCCGTTAGGGTTAGCTGCAACATCAAGGGCTGCCGTGATCCGATGTTCTGCGAGTTCCACGTATTGTTTCTTCACATCATAACCGACGTAATGTCTTCCGGACAGCGCGGCAGCGATACACGTTGAGCCGCTTCCGCAAAATGGGTCAAGCACAATGTCGCCGGAGAACGTGAACAACTCAATCAGCCGCCGGGGGAGCTCGACGGGAAAAGGTGCGGGATGGCCGATTGACCGCGCCCGTGCCGCCGGGAACGT
This sequence comes from Bacteroidota bacterium, assembly GCA_016844425.1. Next base: position 2,466 of record JAERML010000342.1, on the reverse strand, counting down.
CCATACGCTTTTGGTGAAGGCGAGAAATTCGTCCCGCCCGATGGTATCCTTCCTCTCTCCTCTCTTACGCCCGAAGTTTCCTTTTGTGAAGATCAGGACATACTCGTGCACGTCACGGAGCGTCGGGTTGGCCGCGGAGCGCCAACTCCCCCACGCCGTGGACGGACTCGCACTTGCCCCTTTGTCCCAGATGATTTCACCGCGCATTTGGTATCCTATTTCATGCATGTCTTGAATGACGTACGCATGAAGCGGGATGTATGGCTTCCGGCCAAGATTGGCAACGTTAACGCAGGCACGACCTCCATCCACCAGAACGCGAAAGGTCTCCGTGAACACACGCCGCAACAGGGCGCGGTATTCTTCCATCGTCAGATCGTTGTCGTACTCCTTCGTGACGTTGTAGGGTGGAGAGGTAATCATAAGATGGACACTCCGGTCCGGGAGCGCCTCCATCCGTTCGCTGCTTGCGAGGAAGATGCGATCAAGGTGGGGCCCGATCCGTCCGGATGTACCGAATGCACTGGTGGAGGTCGACTTACGGCGGTATTTTCTTTTCTTTGTGGTCACACTCAGGTGGGGATCACGCTCGGGCATTTATCCACGCGTCAGGGTTTCCACTTTGTTTCAGCCACTCCTGCCACGTGGTTTGCGTAGCGTGCAAGAACGAAGAGAAGATCAGAAAGGCGGTTAAGATACACCTATCTTCGTTCCGGGAAAGCCGAACCACAACCCGCTCTGCCCTGCGGCACACGGTTCTGGCAAAGTGCAGCCGTGCGGCAACGGGTGACCCACCCGGCAAGATGAATGCCCGGAGCGGCTTCAGATGAGTCTCCAAAGCATCAATGAATTTCTCAAGCGTGAGCGCATCGCGCAGTTCAATCCGTTTGATCTTTTTTTTGGCGGTGGAGCGAGGAGTGGCCAGGTCGGCGCCAAGATCGAACAACTCGTTCTGCACCTGTGACAGAATCTTGTCGATCTTCGCATCAGTGTTATCCCCCCGTACAATGCCGAGCAAAGAGTTCAACTCATCGACAGTGCCGTACGCCTCAATGCGCAATGCATCCTTTGGCACTCGCTGGCCGCCGAAAAGCGAAGTATCTCCTTTGTCGCCGGTCTTTGTGTAGATCTTCATGGATGGTTAATGATTGGAGGCTGTACGAATGTAGGAATTTGAGCCTTGACAAGCAAAAGAGTGTCCACGAAGGGCACGAAATATGAACGTTCAGAACTCTTAGTGTTTATTCGTGTCCTTCGTGGATAAATTCTTCCGTTCTAGTCCGCGTTCCATCCAGGGACAATCGCTTGCACAACATCCCAGCCATCATACTCGCTTCGTTTCATTCTGAGGTGTGCGATCCCGGAGTAGGTCTTTCTTAACGAGTCGTCCGCCATCAGTGCGTCCCAGGTGATATTGAACGACACCGAGGCATAGTCACCTTCAACATTGCAGTCCATCGGTTCGATACTCTTCTTATCGAACATCAGGACCCGACCCCTCAACCGCCTGATGCTTTCTTCAACGACAGTACGTTCTGTAGTCTTGCCCGCCTCATCGAGAAGTTCATCTTTACATAGTGCGTCCACCGCATATGTGACATCCTCACTCAACAGGAACCTCAGAAAACTCTCTGCAAACATCTTTGCATCGTACTGATCGTTCGGATGAAATTCTTCATAAATGAAGTTGTGCGTCATCCCTTCGATGGTGATGTTGTCGGTTTCCGTGTCCAGAAGTTCTTCGGTGATAAACCTGTACCGCTCTCCGAGAGGGACGTCGCTGAGGAAGGCGACCGCGACATTGTGTTCTGCAAGACACTCCAGCACGGTCTCCAGTTCTTCCTCCAACCGGTCGGCGGGAATGTCGTCAAGTTTTGCAAAATCGGGATTACCCACAAACTCGCCGACAGTCACACGTTCGGCATTCTCATACTGCAGCTCGAACTCCTCAACATGGCGCAGGAACCGGGACTCAATCTCGGGCGGGGCTTTGGACTCTCCGTCCGAAAACGAGGCGCCGTACTTATCCTCTATCTCGCGCTTCTTCGATTCGTTCAAGGCGCGCTGGATGCGGTCTTCGCGATCGCCCATGATCTCCTCCCCGGTGTTGGTGAACGTCAGGGAAACACAGCGATGGGTGGCTGAGCCCAATATAATAACTGGCAAGACAAGATGCACACGGGCAAAAGAAAGGCCGGACCTCGCTGGAGATCCGGCCGGGGAAAAAGGGCGATGTTCGCTATTTCTGCCTGACAAATTTCAGGGCCGCAGAATTCAAACAATAGCGGAGCCCGGTCGGCTTCGGGCCGTCGTCGAACACGTGCCCGAGATGCGCGTCGCACCGGCTGCACCTAGAGAATAGCCGGGAACCGTAAGAGAGTTGTCAGTGAATTGTCAGCGATCTGTAAGAAACTCTCCCCCCCCACCAAATACCAGGCGACAAACTTTCCTTCACACTTCGTGACG
>JAERML010000144.1:437-12712 GCA_016844425.1 Bacteroidota bacterium | reverse complement strand
CTTGAGGACGATTTCTCCGGATGTCGATATTGTCGTGTCCATGGGCTACTGTTCGTCGAAGCCGCGTTCGAATAATGAGACTACTGCCTCCGCCGCTTGCTCCTCGTCCGGGCCGTCGAACTTGAGGAGAAGGGTGGAACCCTGTTCTGCGGCCAGTGTCATCACGCCGATGATGCTCTTTCCATTGATCTCGAAGCTGTCTTTCTGGATCAGAAATTCCGCCTGAAACTTTGCCGCGGTCTTCACCAACGTTGCCGCCGGGCGCGTGTGGAGACCCGCCCTGTTCCGAATTGTGATCTGGCGTTCGATCATACTTCAGGACATCCTGTGCAAGAGAAGATCGGAAAACCAGAGGAGCATTGCCGATCCGTTGTTTTTTGGGAGAAGACGGAGCATTCGTTGTGCGAGATGCGTCTCCCGGGCAATCTGGCGCTGCGCGGCTTCGATGACACCATATCGCCGGTAGATGGCTGTGACGTCCGCAACTACACGATGTTGGTTTGTCTTCAGTGCCCCCTGTCTCCCGAACACTTCCCGTAGCAATTGCCTGTCGTTGCCGCTTGTGCGCTCCAGTGCGGTGAGTGCAAGGAATGTTTTCTTCCGTTCAACAATGTCGCCCCCGATCCTCTTGCCAAACTCCTTCTGGTCGGCAACGACGTCAAGGAGATCATCCTGTATTTGAAATGCCCGCCCGAGATGGAGCCCAAACCGGTAAAGCGCCCGCACTTCTTCCTTTGTCCCGCCACCAATCGCTCCTCCCATTCCTGCTGACATGGCGAGCAACGCTCCTGTCTTCTTGTCGATCATGGCGGAGTATTCCCTGAGCTTGACCCGTCGTCGGCGTTCGAAATCGAGATCGAGTGCCTGTCCTTCGCAGACATCCAGCAAACCTTCGGTGAAGAGATCAACCAATTGTGGCATGCGTCTTGTCTTCGTGAGGAGCAGGCTCTGGTATGCCATTCCAAGCAACACGTCACCGGTCAGAAGAGCGATACTCGGATCCCATTTGGTGTGGACCGTGGGTTGCCCCCGCCGGGTAGCCGCGTGGTCCATGATGTCGTCGTGGACAAGGGTGAAGTTGTGCATCATCTCCACCGCCGCGCCAGCGTGGATCGCGTCCGCCGCGCGCCCACCGACCGCCTCGCATGAAACCATAACCAGTGTCGAGCGGACACGCTTTCCTCGTGCACGGAGGACATAGCACAATGAACGGGAGAAATCCCTGGAGTATTGCCTGTTGACCAGGGCCCGCAGGTGGCAATCGATCTGGTCACGCAACCGTCTGTAGCGGCGCTGAAAGCCGGTGTGGTTCATGCAGCTCCGTAGGAGACCAATGGCGCGCGCTGTAGGGCTGTGATGGACGAGGATCCAGTCAAGAACATCACCCCTTTCAATTCTTGTCGCCAGCGGTTGAGGAGAGTGTGGACGCCCTTCCTTCCGTCCTTCTTCCATGCAAGCAATAGTGGCCGCGCAGAAGCTACAAGATCTGCACCCAAAGCAATACACTTGGCGGCATCGATGCCCGAGATAATTCCCCCGGACGCGATGAGGGTGAATTGCACGTTGTTGCCTTTGAGTTGTACAACATCGCGAATCGCGCGAGCCGTTGGTATCCCCCAATCCCAGAATTGGGTTCCGAACCCCCGGTCCTTTCGGCGAAGTGTCTCTACACCTGCCCAGCTTGTTCCCCCGGCGCCGGCGATATCGATATGCGTGACCCCCATCTCGAGAAGCCTCCGGGCAACTTCTGCGGAGATACCTGCTCCAATTTCCTTGACAATCACCGGAACCGAGAGACCATTCACAAGCCGTCCAATACCAGTCAACACGCCACGGAAGTCAGTGTTCCCTTCGGGTTGGAGGAATTCTTGCAGCGGGTTGAGATGGACGGCAAAGGCATCGGCTTTGATCAAGTCCACCAGCCTCTGGATTGAATCGACGCTCTCCATTCGGGCGACTTCTGAGGCGCCAATGTTGCCAACAATAGGAATGTCGGGCGCGGCTTCACGGACAACACTGAACGTCCGATGGTAGGTCTTGTCTTCCAGGGCCTGCCGCTGGCTGCCCACCCCCATGGCGATGCCAATCTCCTGTGCGACTTCTGCAAGCTCGCGGTTGATTGTCAACGCGTCCGCATATCCGCCGGTCATGCACGAGACCATCATAGGGAGGTTGAGTTTCCTGCCGAGGAAGGATGTCGTGGTGTCGATCTCGGAAAAATGAACTTCAGGGAGAGCGTTGTGCACGAATTCGAGGTGTTCCAGTCCGGTCGTCTTGGTCCTGAATCGTACATCCTTGGTCAACGTGATATTAACGTGTTGCTTTTTGCGCGAGGGGGTCGTTCGCGAAGGGTTTCGGCTGGGCATGAAGAGTCAAGGGGAATGTCAATGTGGCGATTCAGAAAAATGATAACGATTTCATGCCTGATAATCAATGTGGACGCGTTGCACTTCGTCTTGCGCATCTCCGTTGAGAGCTACGCGGCTTCAAGTGTTTTCTCGCGGGCAGTGGTCGAATGTCGAGTGTTGGTTGCCTTGCTTCTCTTGGGATTCTTGTGTACCTTTTCATGCATTTTTTGCAATTCACCTGTTTCATCATCCCATTTTCTCTCATGCGTGCGATCATTCCGGTGGCTGGAGTAGGAAGCAGACTCCGACCTCATACATTCACCATCCCGAAGGTGCTCCTGAATGTGGCGGGGAAACCCATCCTGGCCCATATTCTCGATAAGATTATCGCTGAGGGCGTGACCGAAGCCACGATTATCGTTGGCCATATGAGTGAGAAGATCAGGGAGTACGTCTCCGGCGCGTATCCATCATTCGCAGTGGACTACGTAGAGCAAGAAGATCGGCTCGGGCTCGGCCATGCAATTTATCTCACCAAACACACGATCGGGCGCGATCCGATTCTCATCATTCTGGGCGATACTATTTTCGACGTAGACCTTCTCCCCGTTCTCAAGCTCTCTCATTCCTCCCTGGGCGTCAAGGCAGTGGATGACCCCCGGCGTTTTGGTGTTGCGGAAATGGTGAACGGTTCCATCTCACGGCTTGTGGAGAAGCCTGAGAAACCGGTGAGCAACCTGGCTATCGTGGGTCTGTACTACATTCACAATCCAGAGCTCCTGGTGTCCTGCACTGCAAATGATGATTGAGCGTGGGGAGAAGATGACCACATTTCCGGTTGAGGGATGGTATGACTGCGGGAAGCCTGAGACGCTGCTTTCGACGAACCGCTCCCTGTTGGAGAAGAAGTCCACCTCGCGAAAAATGGATGGGGTCGTTGTGGTTGAGCCCGTCTTTATCGCGTCCACGGCGACCATTTCTCGTTGCGTGATTGGTCCATATACGACCGTTGGTGAGCGGGCGTCCATCACGGAGTCGGTTGTTCGGAACTCCATCATCAGTGAAGACGCGCAAGTGCACAAGGCGTTGCTGGACAACTCAATTGTCGGGAACGGATCGATTGTGAAGGGGAGTTACAAACGGATCAATGTTGGAGGTTCCTCTGAAATCGACTTCTACTGAGAATTCCCCGGCGCCCCTTGTCCTAGAATTGCTCAGGTAGGAAAAGGGAGGTCACTCCCGACATCTCCCGGTTGTTGCGTCAAGACTTGAACCAATGAAACCCAACATTAACTGAGGTATGTCATGTCGTATCTCTTTACGTCCGAGTCTGTTTCCGAAGGCCATCCGGACAAAGTGTGTGACCAGATTTCTGATGCGGTGCTGGACGCAATTCTCGCGCAGGACAAGCGCGCGCGCGTGGCATGTGAGAGCTTTGTAACAACCGGTCTCGCCTTCGTAGGTGGCGAGATCACCACCACAGCCTATATCGAAGTCCAGGATATTGTGCGTCAAGTAATCCGCGATATCGGGTACACAAAGGCTGAATACCGTTTTGATGCGGATTCGTGCTCGGTCATTTCCAGTATTCATTCCCAATCGCCCGACATTGCGCGGGGTGTTGATACGGGCGGGGCAGGGGATCAAGGAATGATGTTCGGCTACGCAACGAGCGAAACCCCCGAGTACATGCCGATGCCGATCATGTTTGCCCACAAGCTGGTAAAGCGGTTGTCGGACATCAGGAAAAAACAACCGAAACTGATGCCGTATCTTCGGCCGGATGCGAAGTCGCAAGTCACTATTGAGTACAACGGCCGAAAGCCTATCCGTGTGCATACTATCGTTATCTCCACGCAGCATGATCCCAGCGCGTCACAAAAGAAAATCTATGACGATGTTGTTCACAACGTCATTCACCCAGTCATTCCTGAACACCTGCGCGACAAGAAGACCATCATACACGTGAATCCCACCGGTCGCTTCGAGATTGGAGGACCGCACGGTGACACCGGTCTGACAGGACGCAAGATTATTGTGGATACGTATGGTGGTCGTGCCCCACACGGCGGTGGAGCGTTTTCCGGCAAGGATCCTTCCAAGGTCGACCGCAGTGCCGCGTATGCGACCCGCCACCTCGCTAAGAACATCGTAGCTGCCGGCTTCGCCGATGAATGTCTCATCCAGGTGGCCTATGCCATCGGTGTTGCCCAACCAGTGTCGGTTCATGTGAACACGTACGGCACGGGGCGGATTCCGGACACCGAACTCGATGGCATCATTATGCGCGAGGTGGATATGACACCACGTGGCATCATCAAGCGACTGAATCTTCTTCGTCCAATCTACCAAAAGACGGCGGCCTACGGCCACTTCGGTCGAAATGACAGGGATTTTTCATGGGAACAGTTGGACTTGGTGAAAACGCTGCAGAAGGCGGTCAAGAACTAAGAAAGAGAGAGTTTACTCATCATCTACAAATAATCACGTGAAGGAACCAATGGATTCAAAGGCAGGAAAGTACAAAGTGGCGAGTTTGAAACTTGCAGATGGAGGTGCAAAGCTTATCGAATGGGCGGAATCACGGATGCCCGTATTGATGGCGTTGCGCGAGAAGTATCGGAAGTCCAAGCCCCTCAAGGGGTACCGGATTGCAGGATGTCTCCATGTAACCAAGGAGACCGCCGTGCTGATAAGAACACTCGCGGAAGCCGGAGCAGACGTCAGCTGGAGCGGGTGTAACCCTCTCTCGACAAACGATGCGGTAGCCGCGGCTCTGGCCGCAGATGGGATTTCGATCTTCGCATGGCATGGTATGGACGTAAAGGAGTTCTACTGGTGCATTGAGGAGACACTGAAATTTCATCCGAACCTGACACTTGATGATGGTGCCGACCTCATTTTTACCATTCATAACAAGCATCCGGAGTTTGCTGAGAAGTATGTTATCGGTGGGACCGAGGAAACAACCACCGGTGTTCATCGTCTTCGTGCCATGGCATCCGATGGGGCGCTGAAGTACCCCGTGATCGCTGTGAATGATGCCGAAACGAAATGGGACTTCGACAACGTTTATGGAACTGGTCAATCAACGCTTGATGGCATCCTCCGCGCAACCAGTGTCCTCATTGCCGGCAAGAACTTCGTGGTTGCCGGATTCGGTCACTGCGGCAAGGGTGTTGCAATGCGCGCGAAGGGGCTCGGCGCGAACGTGATTGTGACGGAAGTAAAGCCTACAACGGCATTGAAGGCGACTCTTGAGGGGCATCGTGTGATGACCATGGACGAAGCTGCGAAAGTGGGTGATGTGTTTGTTACGGCAACCGGTGTCAAGGATATCATTGTGAGGCGGCACTTCGAGTCAATGAAGGACGGAGCGATCGTCTGTAATACGGGTCATTATGATTGTGAGATAAATCTGATCGATCTCGCGAAGGTGATGAAATCCAAGAGGACAATCCGGGACGATAACGAGGAATACGTTCTAAAGAACGGTCGCCGGGTCTACGTCCTCGCACAAGGAAGACTCGTCAATCTGGCGGCCGCTGAGGGCCACCCGAGCGAGGTGATGGATATGTCGTTTGCGAATCAGTTTATGGCGCAACTCCGGCTTGCCGAGGTTGACAAGAAAGGGAAACGTCTCGAGAATACCGTACACGATATTTCGCCGGAGCAGGATCAAGAAATCGGACTGCTGAAGCTCAAGACCCAGGGGATTACCATCGACAAGCTGACACCGGAGCAAATCAAGTACGCGAGCGACTATAGCGCTGGCACGTAAACGCCGGGGTTGGTCCACAGTAAGCACAAAAGGCTGCCAACGAGGCCGCCTTTTGGTTTTTATCGATCCAGTCTTACGCCTATTCGTTCAGGACGCGTTTGATGGAGGAGAGGAGATAGTCCATGTTGTAGGGTTTGGTGATATAATCATCGGCACCGAGGTTGAGGCTGTCGATCGCCATCGATAAGCCAACCACCCCTGTCAGCATTATGACGTGGCACTTCATGGATTGCTCCTTCACAAAACTCAAGACATCCATACCTGTTTTCACCGGCATAGTAATGTCCAACAGGACCAGGTCGTACGCTCGCTGCTGCAGTTTTTCCATAGCAACCAACCCATCCACCGCTTCGTCAACGTCATAACCTTCTTCGGTAAGTTGCATCTTGACGATCTCTCTCAACTCATCATCGTCATCAACAAACAGTATGGACGTTGGTGCAGGATCCAAAGGGGAGGCCTCAAAATTGTGTGAATTATATACCCAATCTACGGTATAAAGTCAACACCCGCGTCACAACTGCATTTCGGCTCTTGCAAATCGAAGAAGAGTTTATTACACTTTCGCAGAATGTTGACCAGCCCACCTTCGGGGATCCGTGATGGAGAGCCGCCGCCGGCTTGTTCTTTTCTTCTCAGTTCTGTTCCTCGGGAACATCCACAGCCAATCGTACGGCCAGATAACTGCGTTTCCATATGTCGAGAGCTTTGATTCCACCTCACCACCATTGTTACCGAGCGGCTGGACGTCAACTCAGAACCGGACGCAGGGGATCGACGACTTCACTACGGCGGCATCAACGCCACGATCTTTACCCATTGCAGTTCTCTCCACTAATGCGACGATTGAACAATCGCTCATTTCCCCAAACCTGAATTTCTCCGGCCTCGTCCCGGATCGAATCGTGTTTTACACACGTCGGTCCTCCACGCATCTTGCGCGTGTTGTGCTCGAGGCATCGCTTGATGGCGGCTCGACATATATGTTCCAGATCGGCGATAGTCTCACCAATCCCGGAACGACATCCTACGTACAAACCAGCCTCGCCCTGCCTTCGGCGCTGGCGGGTGTTTCCTCCGCGCGTTTTCGTTGGCGGATAGTGCCAGATGTCTCCGGCACCACGGGAACATTCCGCATTGACGACCTGATCATCACCGTCCGAAGATCGCACGACCTTGCAGCAACGGGCATTCAGGTGATGCCGACTTCGCCCGTTGAAGGTGATTCACTTCTCTGCATCGCGATTGTAAAGAACCTCGGTGAACTGACCGCCCCCGCATTCGGCGTGGACTTCTTCGTTGACGCGAACAACGATTCCCTGCCTCAGGCAGTAGAGGTCGCGGCATCCATACTGCACTCCAACCCACTTGGTGTTGCAGAATCGACTATAGTTGCAACACCTCTGACTCCCTGGCCACCAGGCCAGCGCCTGGTGATGACAAAGATTGTGTATGGCGCGGATCAAGATACAACGAACAACCTACAGAAGGCCCCGGTGACAATTGGATACCGATCGTCGAGCGTTGTGGTGAACGAAGTCATGTACGCTCCCTCAGCGCCGGAGCCTGAATGGGTGGAGTTGTACATCCACATCGAGGAGGATGATCAGTGCCACTTCTCTGTTCATACGCCGTGGAGGTTATGTGGTGCTCACTCGTGATTCCGCAGCATTCATGGATGTACATCCGCAAATATTCTCCCGGGTCATCGCTGTGCCAAATATGCCGGCATTCAACAATTCAGGAGACGCAGTAACACTGTATGATGACAGGGTCGCAGTCATGGATTCTGTTCAGTACCTCCCCAGCTGGGGAGGAAACTCCGGCGGGTTTTCACTGGAGCGCAAGGATCCGATTGGCCCGTCGGGCAGTCAGTCGAACTGGGGGAGCTCCCGCCACACGTTGCGCAGTACGCCGGGTGTTCGGAATAGCATCACCCGCAAGGACCATGACCTTCGGGTCGACAGCCTTTTTGTCCTATCCGTTTCTCCCGTTGCGGGTGACACCGTGGTAGTAATGGTTGAGGTGAGTAATCCGGGAATCGAGGCGGCCGGGCCGTTTGGTGTCTCACTCTTTCATGACGCAAATAATGACTCGGTCGGACAACCGTCTGAACTCATCGGATCAATTAGCCAGCCCACACCGTTGCAGCCATTGGATTCCATTGTGTGCTCATTTCAGATCCCATCAGCACGTGCTGGGTCTCTTTCCTTGGTTGGTGTAGCTGCTTATCAAGCGGATGAAGATTCGACAAATAACATTCTGCACAAGGTGTTCGTAGTGGGGTATCCGGTGGGGGCCGTTCTCATTAATGAAATCATGTATGCTCCGCCCTCAGGAGTCCCCGAATGGGTGGAACTGGCGAATGTCTCTTCAGACACGATCGATCTGAAGTTGTGGAAAATTGGGAATCGTGCGATGATCTCACGTTACACTGTTTCTCAATCTGCAATCCACCTTCCGCCTGGCGGCCATGCTGTTGTTGCTAAGGACACAGCCCTTCTTCGGTCAGCATATCCTGGCTTTCCCGGACAGAGCGTTCAGGTCATTGCCCTTCCAACATTCCTCTGGAATAATGGTGGAGATGCGGCCGTCCTCCAGGACAATCGCGGGAGCATAATGGACAGTCTGTTTTATCAACCTGCCTGGGGTGGTGCTGGCGGGGCTTCGCTTGAACGGCGCGATCTCAGGGATCCATCGAATGATTCTACGAACTGGGGGACATCCGAAGACTCGCTACGCGCCACTCCCGGACGAGTGAACTCTGTAATCACTGTCGACCATGACCTTGAAGTGGTACGGGCAAGTGCTGAGAGGTCTTTGCCTGGTTCATCCGCTCAAATCTCAATTACGGTGCGGAACCGCGGCAGACTCAGCAGCGCACAATTCGCCCTCCTTCTCTATCACGATCGTAACAGGGACAGTGTCGCAGCTCCCGATGAACTGATTCGTCGCATGGACATCACGCAACAACTCGCGCGCAGGGAAACACTCCTGACATCACTTGAATGGCAGGACCCACCACCGGGAAACAATGCTTCACTTGCGATGGTTGAATACAGCCCGGATCTCCGACCGTCCAACAACCGAATGGTCACGAGTGTTTGGGTTGGCTACCCGGAGCGATCAGTGGTCATCAATGAAATCATGTTCTCGCCTCTCACGGAAAATGCAGAGTACGTCGAGTTGCTAAACAATAGCTCGATAGATGTTGACATGAAAAATTGGAAAGTGCTGGACAGACCGACGACCTCGGGAGGTCAGAATACCTTCTCTGTCAGTGCGACCTCCAAAATGCTTCATCCGGGAGAGTTGTTCGTACTTGCCTCGGACTCTACTATCTTCGCCCTGTTCCCATACCTGCACGACAATCCCCGGCTGGTCAGCGTGGCAGAAGTGTCATCACTCGGGCTCAATAATGACGAGGATGATGTTCTCGTGCAGGATCTGATCGGCACGACAATTGATGGCGTTGCATACACGTCTGCCTGGCACAACCCCGCAGTGTTTTCATTCACCGGACGATCATTGGAGAGAATCAATCCATCACTTGGCGCAAGCGATGGACGGAGCTGGAGCACGTGCACGCTTCCGATCGGTGGAACTCCGGGAAAGATCAACAGCATTTACACGAGCGTTCTTCCATCAACGACGTCTCTGTCCTTCTCACCCAATCCATTCTCACCCGATGGCGACGGGAGGGAGGACTTCACCATTATCCACTTCGAGACACCTGTCACGGTTGCCACAATGAGCATTAAGATCTATGATGTGCGGGGAAGACTGATTCGTCGGCTGGTGAACAACGAGCCGGGGAGTTCACAGGGTTACGTCGTGTGGGATGGCCGTAACAATGAACAGCAGAAAGCCAGGATCGGGATGTATGTGGTGTTGCTGGAGGCTCTCAACGCGAGTGGTGGTGTATTGGAAACGGCAAAAGGTGTTGTGGTGTTGGCGGGAAAGCTTGACTGAAAGCTCAAAACGTCAGATCCATTCTCCGGCATAATTCCCAAACATGAGTTTGTCCACAAACTTCACGATCTCATCAAAGGGAGTGGTTTTGTCGAAGAAGAAGTCCAGATCGGGATCAAGTGTAACTGCATCGCCGTAGACATCCTTGAATCCGGAAACAAAAATGAACCTCGTTCTTTTGTACCTCTCGACTTCGCGTGCGAAAGCATGTAATTTCAATCCATCAAACCGCGGCATCCGGATATCGGAAATGATCAGATCGATGTCCGACGACGCGAGAATTTCACACCCCTGAATCCCGTCTACAGCAGTATGGACATTGTACCCGCTCATGAACAAAGCCTCTTTCATGAGCTGGAGATAGTCTGTGTTATCATCTACCAAAAGAATGTCCATGGGCCCGCCTTCCTTGATATAGTGCTGGTATTGTTTAGGTTACCAATTCCCTGCCAATATCTCAGTACGGAAAATCAGCTGAATTCACCGCATTCGTTGGGTGCAAGTATGCAACTCCGACACATATGGGTAAAAAAGTGGCGGTAAGAACGATGTTCGCAGCTAACTTACAGGATTCAGTGAATCCTTATCTGCGGGTCTCATCCTTGGTCTAGCGACGTCTTGGAGATCGGAATGGTCTAGAGACGCAACAACCGTTCCATGTCCTGCCGCCCAAGTCGATACAGAAGCCACTGCTTCATGTGAGTCGCACCCAGGTGGTCGTAGAAGTCAATGGCAAGTCTGTTCCAATCAAGTACCGACCATTCCATTCTTCCGCATCCGCGCTTGTGTGCCTCAGCTACCATGGCGGTGAAAAGCGCGTACCCCACTTTCTTGCTTCTATATTCAGGGAGGACAAAGAGATCCTCGAGGTACAGGGTTGGCAGTGCCAGGAAACTCGAATAAGTCTCGAATACAAACGAGTAGCCAACTGCAGTCCCTTGAACTTCGGCGAGGAAGGTATCAAAACGCGGATGCTCACCGGTCATGTCACGAATCAGTCTCTGCTTTGCCGGATCGTTGGGGGGAGCGAGCTTTTCGTAGTCAGCAAGAGCGTCGATGAGTTTCAAAATGGTGTTTGCATCTGCTTTGGTCGCCTTGCGCACTGTTGGGCCTGCGACGTCACTGTGTGAATTCATGATCGAAATCCTTCCAAGAAAATTGAGCGATGATTCCCAGCGTGCACCACCAGACGACACTGAGAATGGAGGACGTGAGAACCGAGCCTATGGTGGAGAAAAAAACGAAGCAAGATAAAAGGACAACCATCATTGCACGGAGTCCCTCCTTCTCAGGAGGCCGGACGAGGAGTCGCCCACCAATGACGGCGACGAGCGCGACATAAAGTACTCCGACCGCCCATCCGCCTTCAAGCACCGTTTGAAGATAGTCATTGTGCCATGTCGAGGGAGGCTTTCCTGTAAACGCAAAGGATGCTTCCACTGGAAGAATGTGGTGAAACGAACCGGGCCCATAACCGAACTGCGGCAAACCAGGAAGGAGAGAACGGCCGGCCTCCCAAAGAGTATACCGATCCAGGTGTCCGCCGGCCGCGAACCATCCCATCTTCTGCAATAGTACGTCCGGACTGAGGGCAACAAAGAGAACAACGCCCACCACGCGAGCGCCCGTGGCCTGAGCCATGAAACAAGAGCAAAGCTTCCCGCAACAAGAGCAATGACCGGTCCTTTCAGAGCCGACCAGAACACCGAGATGGCGATTGGGATTAATGAGACAACGATGAAGCGGCTGTTCCATATCGCATCCGGCACTTCAGTTTCACGCACAAGCAAAAGTCCCAGGGCAACCAGAGGAGCGAGAGCGGCAAGATCCGCGAATGTCGTTACACCAATGAAATACGGATCTATGAAATGACCATTCACAATTAGTCGATGGAGAATCGCAACAACCGCTGCAAGAGCAGCTGATGATATCATTGTGGTTGCGATGAAAATCATGTCACGGCGCGTGAATTGTGTCAGAAGAAAAGCGGGAAACAGAAGAGCATGCCAGTGAATGGAGAGCGAACTCAGACTCTCCGCCCTGTAGGGGGACGCGATAACGGATACAATGAACCCTATCAGGTAACTGATCCACAAAATGAGCGGGACGCGGAAGCGGCGGGCGAGTTCACCTGATTGCTTCCAATGAAAGATGGAGCCGGTCACGGCAAGCAC
>JAERML010000144.1:0-399 GCA_016844425.1 Bacteroidota bacterium | reverse complement strand
TTCCAACGAAGGAAAAAACGGAAAGGCGGTTCCACACACTGTGTAGACCGCCTTCAGAGAGAAACATTGAAATCCTGCCAGAGATACTCTAGTTGACCGGATTCTCCTTTTTGCCGGTTTTGAATTTCGCCATCGATGCTTCATATTCCTTCATTTTTGCTCCCGGCACATTCTTTAAGATATCGATGGCCTGCTGTTCCAATCTGATGGCCTCGTCAACATTCCCTCGTGCAAATTCCACTGTAGCGTAGGTATCAAGGTAACCCGCCTTCTCTGCTTCTTTCTTTGCAAGACCCACAACCTGCTTCGCAACATCTGCCGCATGGTCAAGGTTGATGCCCTGCTCGGCGCAATTCCAGGCGTAGTTGTTCATCATCCCGGCATTATTCGGCCACTTCT
>JAERML010000143.1 GCA_016844425.1 Bacteroidota bacterium | reverse complement strand
CGTTGGCTGTCGACAGACCGAGGGTGTTTTGCTTTTGCACTGTGGTGAAATCCGCAAACCGGACCTTGGTTGTTACTGTTGCTGCAACCTGATCACGTTCACGCAACGTCTTACAGCAACGCTCGGTGAGGTAATAGAGTGTGGATTCAATGAACTGGCTGTCATTCGTGTCGTGCCAGAAGGTTGTATCGCGGGAGATGGATTTTTCCACGCGGTCGTAGTGCATCACCTGCTCGTCATGACCATTGGCAACCGCCCGGAGATAACGGCTCAGCCAGGATGTGTGATGGGAGAGGGGGCATGTTGCATGCAGGATGTCGGCAACGGTACGAATACCAAGTGCATGCAGTTTTGGTGTTGTCTTCACACCGATACCGGGAACTGTCTCAATGGGAAGCGGCGCAAGGAAATCTTTCTCCCCGCCGTGCGGCACCACCACAAGTCCATGCGGTTTCCTCAATCCGGCAGCAATCTTTGCGCAGACTTTATTGGATGCAACGCCAATGGAGACACTCAGGCCACACTCCTGCCAAATGCGGTTCTGCATCGCCTGCGCCATGCGGACCGGATCGCCGCCCCAGAAATGCAGACAGCCGGTCACATCCATATAGGCCTCGTCCACACTCACCTGTTCGATGTCCGGGGTGAAGTCGTAGAGGATGTCCATGACCCGCTCGGAGTACTCGCTGTAGATTTTGTGGTGGCCCGGCATGAACATTGCATCCGGCGGCAGGAGCTTCTCCGCCGTGCGGAGCGGCATCGCGGTCTTCACTCCATAACCCCTCGCCTCGTAATTCGGACAGGCCACGATGCCGCGCTCGCCACGACGTCCCCCCACACACAACGGTTTGCCCCGCAGTTCCGGATGCAGCGCCATTTCCACGGAGGCAAAAAAGCAATCAATGTCGAGAAGGAAGATGGTGCGCATGGATATTAACCGCCAAGACGCCAAGGGCGCTAAGAGAGATTAGGATAGGATAACGCGTTTGATTCCATCTTTCAAAACGGATGTGTTGAAGTTGATAAGAAGTCCGAGCTGACAGCCGGTGGTTCTGAGATAGGAAATTATCTGTGCAGTATGAATGGGAGCAAGTGCTTCGATCGCCTTTATCTCACAACAACAAGGATACTATCAACCAGCAGATCCAATCGACCCTCACCAACACTATGACCTTTGTAATGAACAGCAACCGGGTACTGACGAAGAAACGGGATTTGCCGTAACGTGAACTCGACACACAATGCCTCTTCGTATACTGATTCAAGAAACCCTGGGCCCAATTCTTTGTGTACTTCGATCGCAGCGCCAATTACCTCATGAGCGAGCCGATCAAGTGCTGCAACTGGTTCCTTCATTTTTTTATTCCCCTTTGGCGTTCTTGGCGTCTTGGCGGTTTGTAATTATCTACCCCGCCATCGCGTACTCCCTTGCCGCACATTCGCCGCAGAAACCATCGGCCGTGTACCGACCCGAGCACTCGCTGCAGAGTACAAGGTGCTCTTCCGTACATGCCCGGCAATGCACCTCGCCGTACAGGTCGTCATCAACAGAACCGCGGAATTCCTCCAGTTCCTGTACACTCAGTGGATGGTCACACACACAGCAGGTGGTGGTGGAAGGTGTCAGCAGGCGCTCAAAGCGGGTCATGGGTTCCTCTCTCAGTCTTTCATTGTATCCCTGTCTGAAATCATGATACGACATTTTTGTCGTGTTGTCAAGTACAATGAAAACAAATTTGTCGCTTACGTTTTTGATTCTGAGGCCTATTTTGGGTATCTTGATGCATTCCATTCAGAGCATCTTACATACCATGCACGACATCACCCAAGACGAGGGGATCAGCACCAACCCGATACTCCGCATGCCCTTTCTCACGAAGTGCGTGAAGATTGTGACTGCCCCGGGGGATGTCTTCGAAGAAGTGCGCGACACCTTTCCCACGCACAGCAACTGGCTGTTTCCTGTTCTTCTGTATATCGTTGTCGCCACCGCCAGCATCCACCTGATGCTCGGACAGCCATCTCTCGCCGAACACTACCGGCAGATCGTCAACGAAGATCTCCGTCCGACATTCGATCAGCAGGTGTTAGCAGGAACCATCACGCAGCAGCAGGCCGAGTGGATTCTTCTCTTCGTTACGCCCGGGACTACATACTTCCTCGTCGCGCAAGGAGTCGGCACCACGTTGGGTGCGTTGGCAGCACTTTTTGTTCTTTCCTTTATTTTCTGGCAAGTCGGGAAATCGGCAATGGGTGGTGGAGCTCCCTACATGAGCGTGGTCGAGGTCGTAGGGCTCACTTTCTTCATTGCCGCCGTCGAGCGTATCGTCACCGCACTGCTGATGATTGCGTCGGATTCCATCTTCGCAACGCCAACACTCGGCCTCATGGTTCTTCCCATGGGAGCCGACAGTATGTTGTTCGTCATTCTCTCAAGAATCAATCTTTTTACCATCTGGGAGCTGGGAGTGATCGGCAAGGGAATGGCAGTCTTGAACGAAAGGGATTTCCTGAAAGTATTCGTCCTCCTTCTTGCCCTGTGGCTGTTGTGGACAATCGTGACGTTGCTGCCATTGATTGATTTCAGTTGAGAGCTTCGTTGTTTCATCTGGCATTTGCATAGAGAGTTCGCTCTATGGGCAAAAAGAAACCGGCCGACACCACGCTCTCGTTCTTTGAAGACCCTCCCGTCGCAGCCAAGGTGTCGTCATACCGACTGAAGAATGCTCCCCGATTGAAGCGATGGGCCAGCAGGGGCATTCTCTTTGGCACTTCTTCCTGGAAGTACCCCGGCTGGAAAGGACTCATTTATGACCGTGAGTATCCATCGAAGACAGCCTTCGAGCAGGAATGCCTGGCGGAGTACTCCGAACTCTTCCCCACCGTAACGGCTGATTTTGCTCTGTATGATTTCCCCAAGGCAGACAAAATGCAGATCATTCATGATCAGACGACGAATGAGTTCAAACTCTCCCTCAAAGTCACAGACCGGATCACGATCAAGCGTTACCCCAACATCCCGCGCCATGGCCCCAACGCCGGACGTGAGAACCCGGATTTCCTGAACGTCGAGCTATTCGAAGATGCTTTCCTTGCGCCAATAGAAGCACTCAAGAAAAAACGCGGCGCCATCATTTTTGAATTCTCCAGTTTTCATCCGTCGTCGGGCGTTACCTACAATGAATTTGTGGAGATGTTGGATGGGTTTCTCTCCCGGCTCCCAAAAGAATACGAGTATGCCGTCGAGCTGCGCAACAGGGAATTCTTGACTGCTGACTATCTGAAGATGCTCCAAGCCCACGGTGTGGCGCATGTGCTGAACAACTGGACACGCATGCCTGCTATCATCGAGCAGATTCAGCTGGCGGGAGTGTTGACCGCAAAATTCTCCGTGGCCCGGGCGTTACTGAAACCCGGTCGCACCTATGAGCAGGCAGTGGAGATGTTCCAACCCTACGAGGCAGTAAGGGAGGAGAATCCGGACCTGAGAATGGGTTTGGTGGAAACAGTAGGAAAATGCCTGGCTGAACAACGGACGCTTTATGCGTACGTTAACAACAGAGCCGAAGGAAACTCCCCAAAGACAATTGAAGCGATCCTGGATATGCTGGATCAATATCCGGTAGAGAAGCTATGAAGAAATACATGCTTAAGAAGTCGACCTTTGCCCAGGATGTCCCCGCTGAACCGGGGAAGACGTTCCTGATCGACTACAAGAACCAGCTTAACCCCGCGCAATACGAGGCTGTCACCTCAGTGGACGGCCCACACCTGATTATTGCCGGCGCGGGGACGGGGAAGACGCGCACGGTCACGTACCGTGTCGCATATCTCGTCGAGCTCGGCGTAAAGCCAGAGTCCATTCTTCTCCTCACCTTCACGCGCCGGGCTGCGCAGGAGATGCTCCGTCGCGGGACAATGCTTCTTGATGCACGGTGCGAAAAGGTCGCTGGGGGGACCTTTCATTCCTTCGCCAACATCATTCTTAGACAATACGCCCCGCTCATTCACTTCGAGCCGTCGTTTACGATTCTCGACCAGGGCGATGCTGAAGATGTGGTGAATCTACTTCGGACTCAGATGAAATTCGATACCGGCAAACGCCGATTCCCGCGCAAGCAGACTCTCTTCGACATGTTCTCGAAGTCGGTGAATACCCGCGTCGCCATTGCCGATCTGTTGAAGGAAGACTATCCCCATTACCTGGAACTATTGGATGACATACTGGCAATTCAGGCAGCATACACCACCTACAAGACAAAACACAACCTGATGGACTACGACGACCTGTTGGTCCATCTTCGGACTTTGCTCGCCAACCACGACCGTGTGCGTCATGCTCTGACCGACCGTTATAAATATGTTATGGTTGATGAATATCAGGACACGAATAAGATCCAGGCGGAAATTGTACGGTTACTGGCAGGAAAGAATCGGAACGTCATGGTCGTGGGAGATGATTCGCAGTCGATCTACTCCTTTCGGGGAGCCACCATCCGGAATATTCTGGAGTTCCCGGAAGAATACTCGGGCTGCAAGATCATCAAGCTGGAAGAGAACTACAGAAGCACGCAACCAATCCTGAACCTGACAAACGAGATCTTACGCCGGGCGAGGGATTGAAAAGCAGAACGCATACTACGATTCGACCGCAAGCCTGTACCCGATCCCCAAAATCTGTACAGGTGGCTTTTCTCTACTTTGTCACACGAGTCCCGGAGCAATCACCATGGCATCAACACTACAACAGATCCTCACCGATCACACGCCGCTTATTCTTGACGGAGCGATGGGGACAGAACTTCGGCG
>JAERML010000142.1 GCA_016844425.1 Bacteroidota bacterium | reverse complement strand
AATCACCTGCAGGCCACAAACGCGAAGAGGGAGAGTTCTCTATGACGGTGCATCGTGTTCTGTTGGGGGAAGCGATCGAGATGATCGAAACGGGAGAGATTCAGGACAGCAAGACAATCATTGGGCTGCTTCTGGTGGAACGACGCATGAGGAGACGTGCATGACAGAATCGCCAGAAGGAAGATTGTACGTCCTGGATCTCAAGTCATGCATTGTGCAATCGTGTGGTGGCGAGCTTGCCGAGATCTCCTACTATGAGCGAAACAACTGGGTGACCGTTGAGTTGCAGTGCAACAAGTGTAAACGACGGTTTGTGGTGAAAGTGGAATGTTAAGACGAGTTTATCGTCACGGACTCCTCATTTTGACTCTCCATACCTGAATGGGATACACCAATATCATCTTCGATCTTGATGGAACCATCACCGACTCCAAGTGGGATATCGCAACGGCACAAAAATGGGTACTTGGTCAGATCGGTGTCGAGTCATTGAAGGAAGAAGATCTCTTCCCCTACATAGGAAAGACCCTGGAGGAAACCTTCTCCTTGCTGCTTCCCTCATCGCTTCACTCACGTATTCCCGATGCGACAAGGCTCTACTCTGAGTATTATCCTCCGCGCGCATTGCAGACAACGACACTCTTTCCCGGTGTGAAGGAGACCCTTGAGACTCTTCATGGTCACGGGAAACGACTGGCAATTGCTTCAACGAAAAAGGGTGAAGGGATACGGCGCGCTGTAGAGCACTTCGGCATCTCAGCTTTCTTTTCACAATTGCAGGGATCGGATGGGATTCCGTACAAGCCTGATCCTTCCATCATTCTCAAGATTCTCGCCGACCAACAATGGGAGCGGGAAGACACCGTGATGGTGGGTGACACAGACAAGGATGTCCTTGCCGGCCGGAATGCCGGTGTCTCCACGTGCGCTGTGACGTATGGTTCGCTCACCGAGGCGGAGCTCGACGTGTACTCACCCGATTTCATTATCTCCCATTTTTCCAAGCTACTTGCAATCGTATGAACCCTGTGGAACTCATCCGGAAGAAACGGAGTGGAGGTGCGCTCTCAAGGCAGGAAATTGAAGCCCTCGTGGCGGGTTACGTCGCAGGGACAATCCCCGACTACCAGATGTCAGCATTTCTCATGGCGGTCTACTTCAAGGGCATGACTCCGGATGAAACCGCTGTGTTCACTGATGTGATGTTGCACTCCGGCAAGGTTGTCGACCTTTCTTCGATCCCCGGGACTAAAGTCGACAAGCATTCCACCGGAGGTGTTGGCGACAAGGTGTCTCTGATTCTCGCGCCAATGGTGGCGGCCTGTGGGGTTCCCGTTCCAATGATCTCCGGACGCGGCCTCGGACACACCGGTGGGACGCTCGACAAACTCGAGTCCATTCCCGGGTTCACTACCCAATGTTCTATTTCGGAATACACACAAATCATTAAGGAAGTAGGCCTCGTTCTTATTGGCCAGACAGAAGAGATCGTCCCCGCAGACAAACGGATGTATTCACTTAGGGATGTGACCGCAACCGTAGAGTCGGTACCGCTGATAGCGGGAAGCATCATGAGCAAGAAGCTGGCTGAAGGGATCGATGCTCTGGTGCTCGATGTGAAAACAGGCAACGGCGCGTTCATGCAGAAGTATGAAGACTCGGTCGCTCTGTGTTCCGCGCTGGTGGCGATTGGGAATAGCGCCGGGAAGCGTACGATGGGGTTCATCACGGATATGAACCAGCCTCTCGGCCTGACGATCGGCAACTGGTTGGAGGTTGTTGAATCGGTGGAATGTCTCAGGGGAAAGAACATTCCCGATCTGATGGAGGTGACCTATGTCCTCGGTGGCGCAATGGTATTCCTGGGAGGAAAGGCCGCCTCGATTGAAGAAGGAATGAATTTGTGCCGCTCTGCGATCTGGTCCGGAAAGGCATACGAGAAGTTTCTGGCAATTGTGAAACGCCAGGGGGGCGACATCTCGCATATCGAGCAGCCGGAAAAACATCCGGTGGCATCATTGCTACGGGAGGTGAAAAGCAAGGCCGCCGGCTACGTGACAGAATTTGAAACGATGCGCATTGGCCTCCTCGCAACGGAACTCGGTGCCGGACGGCAGCGCGTGGATGATATCATTGATCCCAAGGCCGGCATTGTGCTCAAGAAGAAGCTCGGCGACAAGGTGGACAAAGGGGAGACTCTGGCAGTAATCCATACAGACCGTGAAGAAGTGGTTGACCGGGCGGTGCTGGAACTGGGCGCCTGCATTGACGTTGGTCCCACAGTTGTTCCGCGCAAGTCGAGCATCCATGCTTTAGTGGACGCTGAAGGCATTAGGCCGTGGGTACCCACGACGCAATATTGACATTCAAGGAAAAACCCGTATTTTGAGTACACGTCCCCTGAGAATCTGTTGAAGTCTCCGGAACGTTCGAAATAGCGGTTCCATCACACCCCGAGGCCCCCGCATCCCAAGGTCAGCGGCGGGCAGCACCGTCTCCACCGTTACCACACCAGGGCTGGCATTTTGCACATAAGGACACCAATACCATCACCAGTACTAAGGAGACTCCCATGATGTCAATCAAGCAAATGATTGCGGACCGGTCGGTCTACACGGTGGACAAGCGCGCAACGGTGCAGGTTGCGGTTGAGTACATGGCAGAGAAGAATATTGGCGCAGTCTCTGTAATGGATGGATCGCGGCTCGTCGGGATCTTCTCTGAGCGTGACGTCATCAATCGTGTGGTGTCCAAAGGGCTGAATCCCAGGGCAACACCGGTGGAATCGGTGATGACGTCGAACCTCGTTGTGGCCAGCGCCGACGAGACGCATGAATCCTGTCTCCGAAAAATGAAACAGGCCAACTGCCGGCATCTCCCGATTGTCGAGGGAGACAAATTGCTGGGCTTCATCTCGCTGCGCGATCTGCTACAGGTGGAAATTTCTGAAAAGGACGACAACATCGAATTTCTGCACAACTATATGTTCCATGTCCCGCCGGGAGTGGAAAAGAAGTACACCAAGTAATCCGTTACGATAATAAAGGAGAACGCATGCCTGTGGTCACGTTCCATCATGAACATCGTTCGTTTGATGTCGAACCAGGAACAAACCTTCGCGAGTTCATGATGAATGTCAACGTCACTCCCTACAAAGGGCTTGATATGTTGACGAACTGCCGTGGAAACAACTTCTGTGGAACGTGTGCAGTGGAGATTGTTGATGGCAAGGGGGCATCTCCCCGGAGCCAGGATGAAGAGTCAACGCTGGGTGGGAGTCTTGCGATTGCCAGGGTGGTGGAAAAGAACCTCAGACTGGCATGCCAGACCCGGATCATGGGTGATATGGTTGTGAAGACGCATCCTCTCCGTCAGATTGACAAGGAGAAGACCAAGGAACGGTTTGCTCTTTTGGGCATCGCATCATTCTTTCTACTTGTCTTTGCCGGGATGTTTGTGTTCCTGTTGCTGGACATGATCAAGAAGTTCTGAGGTTAAAACACCTGCAGTCTAGGAAAGGCGGGCGTCCAGAGGGCGCCTATATTTTTTTGCGGGCTGGTCACGCAGGGAGCCAGAGGTCAAACGGCGCCTTTCCTCAAAACGTCGATCATGGCGGTATGGATGAGACTATTGCTTGCAAGTACTTGCTTATGGTAGATTGTTGTAGGAGCGCCGGTGAAGTCAGTAACCCGGCCCCCTGATTCCAGGACGAAGAGAACACCCGCTGCCATATCCCATGGGTTGAGGTTCACCTCCCAGTAGCCATCCAGTCGTCCCGCAGCAATGTATGAAAGATCCAAAGCCGCTGAACCAAGACGGCGGATCCCTTGCCCCTCCATCAGGAAGTTCGCAAAGTGCCCGACCACATTCCCGGGGTTGGCTGCGATGTCGTAGGGAAAACCCGTTACGAGGAGGCTATCAATCAGCCGTGTACTTGTGGAAACGTGCATCCGTTTGCCGTTTACGTACGCGCCCGAGCCTTTCTCGGCAGTGAACAGCTCGTCAAGGTTGGGATCGTAGACGACACCCGCGATGATTTCCCCTTTTCGCTCGATGGCGATGGTGACGCAAAAGAGGGGGAGACCATGCAGGAAGTTCGTTGTCCCGTCCAGCGGATCAATCACCCACTTGTATTCTGCGGATGCTTCGCTTCCGCCGCTTTCCTCTGCCAGGATCGCGTGATGGGGATAGTGTCGCTTGATGATCCCGATGATTTTCTGCTCGGAGGTCTTGTCGATCTCCGACACCAGGTTTCTTTCTTCGCCCTTCTTTGTCTCAACGCTTCGTACTTTCCCGACGCTGTACTTCAGGTACTTGCCCGCTTCCCGTGCCGCCTCGATTGCCACATGCAACATGGAGAAACCCTTCCGGATGGATGATGTATTCCAAGATACCAAAATTGCGTCGCTGATTCCATACTGATGTCCTTTGAATTGAACGCGGTTTTCTGTACGTTCATCACCATCCAACCTCAGTATTTCACGAAGGACACCCCTGGATGAAACTTGCAGTTGTTGTTGTCTCTACAATCCTCATTGGAGGATGTCGTGGGGATACCGACAAGCGAAACGAACCACGTGAACCAATCTCGGTCGATTCTCTCGCGATCGATGTGCACGGGTCAACCCGGGCATTCATGCTCTCCGATAAGCGGGGGGGTTTCCTCTCGGGGAGCGTGGGTGGCTCGACATCGTCATTGGCGGACATTGTCTGGAGCGTACAAGGTAATCCGGTGATGAAGGGGTTTGCAGTCACGATCGGTAGTGGCGAACGGGCTACAGTTTCCAGCACACGGGTTTTTCCGCATCAGGTGGT
>JAERML010000014.1 GCA_016844425.1 Bacteroidota bacterium | reverse complement strand
CGGAAGAATGGGCTGAAGTCTTCGCTCAAACCGTTGGGGTCGTTCCTCTTCTCGATCCTGTGTACCAACAGCAATGCTGTCGCTCGCAGGCAGCGTGGTGTCTCCCTGATCGGATGGACGGAGAAGCGCATAGTACCCCACGATACCGAGGGCCACAACTGAAACGAATGAGAGTGCATACGCCGGAATCGGGCGAACGAAAAAGCCGGCACCTGTGCGTTCTCCGTGTGCGTCAGCCAGCCTCCTTTGGAGTTCCGCGTCAAAATACCACGGTGCCTTTACCTTCCGGAGATCTTGCAACTCCTTCCGGACTTTTCCTCCTTCTTCGGCCTCGCTCTGTATGGACTTCCTTTCAGACATTATCAATCATCCCATATATCTTTCAACATCTCCTGCAATTGGGAGCGCGCTCTGTTAATGCGTGATTTTACTGTCCCGATATTGAGTCCGGTGATTGCCGCTATTTCTTCATACGAAAACTCTTGCACATCCCGGAGTACAACCACCTCTCGATACTTGTCGGAAAGCGAATCAAGCGCCTTCTGGATCCGCTCGCCCTTCATGGAGGATTCGAGCTGCCGATCCGTACGGGCGTCTTCATCGGGGATATCAAACAACGGCTCGGGGTCTTCGGAGTGCGAGGAACCGAGCGAAACAAACCGACGTATCTTGCGCCGTCGAAGCCGTGTTTTTGCAAGGTTGGCGGCAATCGTGTAAAGCCACGTGGAAAACTTCGCCACAGGCTTGTAGGAGTGACGACTGCGAAAGACCCGTACGAACGTCTCCTGCACCACGTCGTTGCACTCATCCCAATCCCCGATGTATCGGAAGGTGAAGTTAGTCAGGGGATCCTTGTACCGCCCAACGAGGAGCGTGAACGCAGCTTCGTTCTCACGCTGGAATTCCCCGATCAATTCTTCATCGCTTAGCTCCTGCAAGGGAGCCGTTTTCCTCGAAAGGCCACCCGTTACACTCATCCGGCCGCCAAATGTTCCAGGGACACAATGATGGTATCAGGCATAGGTTAGTTCTCCCTGCCGGACGAGGTGGATGATCATGGCCTGCATAACCATCTTCTCATCCATTCCGGTCGATTTGAGCCTTTCGTCAGCCAAAGCGATGGTTTCAAAGGCTTGTTCCAATTCTCGGGTAGTGTAGAACTCGAGGGCTTGCACATAGTCCTTGAGAAAATAGGGATGAACGCCAACCGAAGAGGCCTGTTCTTGCGGGGGGACACCTCGGCGGCGAAGGTCGGACAGTTTCCAAAGGGCTGAAAAAAAACGGGTGAGCATCACAATCATCCACACAGCCGATTCACCTGCACTGAGCATTCGATCGATGATCTCCATGGAGCGTTTGAGGTTCTTCACACCTACTGCATTCTGCAGCTCAAAGACGTTATACTCCTTGGAAACCCCAACCACCGCGCGAACATCGTCGGAGGTGATTACCTTCTTGTCTCCAATGAACACATAAAGCTTGTCAATCTCATTCTGTACCTCGCGCAGTGACGATCCTACGTATGCAGCAAGCATCTTGGATGCCTCCGGCTGAATCTCCCTCCCCTGCTTCTCAACCCTCGCACTAATCCATGCCGGTAGTTCGTTCTCGCGGAGCGGCTTGAATTCCACAACAACGCCATGCTTCTTCGCAGTCACATAGGGCTTCCGTCGAAGATCGGGCTTGGCACATAAAAGAACCATACTGGTGGTGGGTGATGCATTCTCTATGTATTGTGCGAGGAGCTCCCGGTTGGCAAGCTTATCAACTTCACGAACAACGACAACCCTCCGCTCCGCCATCATGGGAAATGACGATGCATGCGAGGCTATCTCTCGTGCATCAGAATCACTACCGTACAAAACATCCAGATTGAAGCCCCGCTCTTCGGGTATCAGTGCGGCTTCAATCACAGACTGGACTGCTTCATCCACGAGAAAGTCCTCCTCACCATGGAAAAGATATACCGGCGAGAATTGCTTTCGCGCTACCGCCCGCTTCAGATCATCATATGAGGATAACTCTTTGGCCATGCGCTTAACCTGCTACTTCTTTTCCACCTTGGCTTCCTGCTTCGGTCCGCCTTCGCGCCGAATGGTGACCTTCTTCATGACAACATCAACCTTTGGCTTGCCGTCGGTTGGACCCATCTGGGGTGTGATCTCGACCTGTCCGATTTTGTCAACGACATCCTGTCCCTTGATCACCTTCCCGAAAATGGTGTAGTTCTTGGGGAGTGTGGTAATGTCGCGCAACATGACGAAAAACTGGCTTGTGTTAGTGTTCGGACCGCGGTTTGCCATAGCCAGAACGCCTTTCTTGTAGCCTTCCTTATACGAGGGTGTGTTGGGGTTCAACTCGTCGTTGAATTCCTTTCCCCAGATGCTCTTGCCGCCTGAGCCGGTTCCCGTCGGGTCGCCGCCCTGGATGACAAATCCCTTTGAGACACGATGGAAGATCACACTATCGAAGTACTTCTTCTCCGCAAGCTTCACGAAATTCTCGACGGTCTTGGGTGCGTCCTTGCGATAGAACTCCACTTCGATAGTCCCCATGGATGTTTCAATCACCCCAATCTCTTTCACGTTTTCCATCTTCGGCTTCTTATCGTCTGTGGATTTTGGTTTTGTTTGAGCCGCTGCTGACAACGGGAAGGTGAATGCCGATATCACCAGCAAGGCAGCGAACACACGAAGAGCGGACATCATGATTGTATCTCCTTTCAAATAGAAGGTGAAAAATAATATGTGAAACCAAGTCGTGCGCCAAGACTGAAGAACTGAAGCGATGGGGTCTCCACGAGAGAACTCGAACCTCCCACACGCGAGCGCTGAAGATCTCCTATGAAATCCCATCGGAGGTCCACACCAAGGTAGCCAAAGAAGTCTTCAGAGAATGCCGTATTCGCCTCCAAGTCAAGGATCGTCCCAATCCCCTTGCCGGTCCACCTGTCGCTGACTTGTGGCGACTCCTCCGTCAACGAACCGAAGTGATATCCCATTCCTGCACCTGCCTTGACATTGTAAACACCCTCCTCAGCCAGAACGTATTGCACAAGCAGGGTCGGCATATGAACGACGCATGTGAAATCTGTAACACCAAACGTCCCGGGCGGATAGAACGACAAAAGTAGATACGCATATTCGAGTTTCAGTGTCCATTCTTCCGCCACAGGGATTGTTGCCGCCACAAAGAACTGAACGCCAGTCTTGAAATCGGGAACCCGGCCACCGGGGCCAACCACACTATTGATGTAGTCCACGATGTCCTGGGCATTCACATACTCCACACCCATCCCGCCCGAGAATCCCCATCGAGGAGAGGGAACGGGATTCCCTGAGGCACTTTGCATCGCAATAGGTGCACGCTCATGCACCACGGGAAAGCCTTGTTGTGCAAGCGCGACACCGGCGAATGCCGCATGAAGCGCGCCGACCCCCATGAACGTTATGAACCTCCTCATTTCCTTTCACCAGGGGTATCGCTTACCGCTTCCCTCACATTGATATGGTCCTTAATGAAGAAGTAAAGACCGAATACCGTAACACCGATATACCCTACCGCGTGAGTGACTGTTGCAAAGCTCAATGCGACTTCATCGGGAACGAAAAACAAGCGTGTCAGAGTCTGCGACGTAAACCAATGGTATCCTCCTGTGGCACCGGGTGTGGGAATTGCCACCCCAATGCTGGAAATCGCCTGCACAACGATTGCAGCGCCTAATCCGAGCTGCTGAAGGTGAAATGCGAAAAAAGAAACATAGATCATCATGACATACAGAGCCCAAATCAGGACACTGAGGACCAGAATGCTTACAAAATTTCGCGGGTGCTTCAGAAAGAGAAACCCATCCAGGAAGGAATGCGTGATTGTATCAAGCCTTCGGGAGAACGACGCAGGAAGGATCCTCCCCAGCATGCGCAACAAGCCATCCGTCCAGTCCCGTCGCATCATGAAGGTGACAATCACAAGAAGGAATGCAATGGTCGCAACGGAGAGGATCGTTCCCGCTTCCTGGAGCCATGGAAACGTGGCAGCAAGGGGACCGGAATACACCAGCGGGATGATCGTCACGAGAAACAAAAACGACACGGTGTCCATCAGTCGTTCCACAACAATGGTCCCGAGAGCAGCGCTCTTCGGAAGAGATTCGAGCTTGCCTATGGTGTATGGGCGAACCAACTCACCGGCGCGAGGCAACACGTTGTTCACCAGATAGCCAATCATCAAGCCCGAGAAAAGGTTCCGCAACCCGATATTCGGTTTGATCGGGTCGAGGAGGTAGCGCCAGCGCCAGGAACGAAACAGGTGACTGAGCATCAGGCAAATAAACATGACCAACATCCACCAATAGTTGGCCCCCTTAATTGAGAGATAGAGCTTGTCGAGATCCGTCCCCTTAAATGCGAAGGCAAGAAAGACCACCGTGAGGAGGGCACTTAGAAGATACTTGAGGGTCGTACGGGAACGAGGAGTCATACCGTCCACAGTGTACTGGAGGCGTGGAGGAGCAGAAATGCGTTAGCGGAGATCAACGACCTCGACTCCCTCTGGAATCTGGTAGGTGAAGCGCGAATCCTGGAGTCCAACGTTGATCTTGACATCGCTCACCGTGTACTGGGTTTCCTTCCCATTGGCATCGACAAGCTCGACCCTGCGAATCATCCACGTGCCGTCATCAACCCAGATTTTCATCGATCTGACGAATGCCTGGTCGTCGCGCGGCACCAGCTTGAGGATGATTGCTGAACTCTTTCCCAGTGTCTCCCTCCCCACAACTGTCGCCGCGAAATCCTCTGGCGCACCGGTGAGAATCCGCTCCGGTGAGAATGTCCTGTCGTTTATCTTGAAATGGTCGATCAGCACCTGGTTGTTCGGCAGGGAGTACGACCAGACTGTTTCTCCGTTGGTTACGATCGTTTGTTCCTCCAGCTCGACGCGGTACTTGTTCTCCTTCTTCAGCAGCAATGTCCCGCTCACCAGTTGTTCAATCCTTGCCATCTCGAACTTCACCTTCTGCGAGAACCGGAACTGGGCATCGTAGATGGAGTCATACTTCTTCTTCATGCGTTCCAGAACATCCTGGGCCGAATCTTCGGATTGGACAATGCCAACGCATGCCGCCACCAATATCGCCATCAACAACAGTCGTTTCATAAACCTATCCCTTCGGCACCTTAGCCGTTAAGTATCACATCCAATTCACTCTCTGAATCGACAAGCACCTCTCTTGCCTTGCTGCCGTCGAAGGGTCCCACAATGCCCGCCGATTCAAGTTCATCCACAAGACGAGCGGCGCGGGAATACCCCACCTTGAGCCGTCGTTGCAAGAGGGAGACCGAACCCTGTTGATGGCGGACGATTAATCGCGCGGCCTCCTCGAAAAGTTCATCACGATCGCCGGCACCACTTCCTTCTGCACTCCTCTTCTTCTCCACGATGGATGGAAGGGTGAAGGATTTCGAGTACCCCCTTTGTTTCCCAATATGGTCCATCAGCGAATCCACTTCGTCAGTGGAAATGAACGCGTTCTGCAGACGGACGGGTTTCGGACTGCCGCTCGCGAGGTAGAGCATGTCGCCGTCGCCGAGCAGTTGTTCCGCTCCGTTCATGTCCAGGATCGTCCGGGAATCTGTCTTGGACGCAACTTGATATGCAATGCGTGCCGGGAAATTCGCCTTGATCACACCGGTGATAACATCTACCGATGGCCGCTGCGTCGCAACAATCAGGTGAATGCCCACCGCCCGCGCAAGCTGGGCAAGGCGCGCGATCGGCTCCTCCACCTCCCGTGCGGCAGTGATCATCAGGTCGGCAAGCTCATCAATGATCACGACCAGATATGGCATCTTGGCGTGAACGATGGTATCAGTGTTTTTGACGCGGCCGCTTTTCACCCGTTCGTTGTAGTCCACAAGGTTGCGCACACCGGCAGCTGCGAGCCTGTCGTACCGTTTCTCCATCTCATACTCCACACCCTTCAATGCCAACACCGCATTGCGCGGGGTGGTAATGATGTCTTCATCGACGTCTG
Organism: Bacteroidota bacterium; assembly: GCA_016844425.1. The sequence goes on along the minus strand of JAERML010000014.1, from coordinate 5,448 downwards.
GAGAGACAGCCAGGAAATGACTGCGGAGCTTCGCGTATTGTGCAAGCTCGATCTTCTTCGGGTCAATAATCACAAGCTTGAGGTCCGAGGGATGGAGGCGATACAGCAGGCTTGCAAGGATTGTATTAATGCCGACACTCTTGCCAGAGCCTGTCGAGCCAGCAATCAGGAGATGGGGCATCTTGGCAAGGTCGTCCGCAAACACTTCTCCTGCAATGGTCTTCCCCATGCCAATGGGCAAATGCGCGGACGAATCGCGGAACTTTGAGGAATTGATGATACTCCGGATCGTTACCAGTGCGCGATTGTGATTTGGGATCTCGACTCCCACCGCCGACTTGCCCGGGATCGGCGCCATGATCCGTATTCCCTTTGCCGCCAACTTAAGAGCAATATCGTTCTCGAGACTGACAATCCGGCTGATCTTCACACCGATCGCCGGAACAAGTTCATAGAGTGTCACCACGGGGCCCGGCGTGACGCTCACACTTTCCACTTCGACATCGAACTGCGACAGCGTATCTCTCAGGAGATCCGCGTTTGCTTTCAATTCCTCTTCGTCGACATCTTCTTTTCCCGGACGGGGTGCGTCCAACAGTTCCACAGACGGGAAGACGTAGTCAATCTCCTCGACAGTGGCCGCGTCAACGTCGGGTGCAGGACGATCATCGAAGTTCACCTCTTCTTCATTCAACCTCTTCTCAATCTCCAACCGCACGTCTTTCTGACGAGCGGAACTCAACTGCGGAATGGATGGCTCCCCTTCGTCGTTCTCCTCCTGTCGCACCTCCGTTGAGACGGGTATTCGGTTCATTGAGACCGGGGCCTTGGTGACCACAGGTTCTTCCAGGGGGGGGCGTGAAATCTTCACTGGCGCCTTGACGGAGGGGCGAACCGACTCATGTTCATCAGCTCTCGCCGCGCGCGAAGCCTGCCAGGCATCCCTCTTCTGGGAAATCCAGTCCGTGAATCGTAGAGCGAACACTCTGGCTTTTTCCACAATCAGATGCAGGTCGATATCGAGCGCCAGCACCGCTACCACAAGCATGCCAGTCACGACTACAACCGCCCCACCTGCCCGGCCCAGGAGTTGCGCAAGAATCGTCGAGAGAAAGTCTCCCACCACACCGCTCCACGGCATGCCGATGCTTTCCTGCCCGAGGATCGATCGTGCCATTCCGAAGAATGTGGAGACAAGTAGTGCGCTGATGATTGTGTAGTTGGTGATAATAACGAGGGGGTGCAGGTCGCCCTTCCGAAGAAGCGTCCATCCGAACGCCAGGAGGAGTACGGGAACGCAGAAGACACTATATCCAACGGTGGATTTGATGAGGAAGTCGGAGATGATCGCGCCAACGAGCCCGAGCCAGTTGTGTGCCATATCTGCTTTGGCCTGGACAACCGGATCAGCGCTGAAGACCTTCATGAGATCAGTCAACCGCACGTCGGCAGTGGCTTCATCACCGGCGTCGTATGACACGAGGGCGAGGAACATCAACACCGCCACAGCCATCAACAGAATGGCCAGCACCGATTTCTTCCGTTCGGAAACCTTCATGCCTCGTGCCGCGCCCCGTTTCGGAGGGCCAAATTCATTCCGGGTATGAATGTCGCGTGCCATAGGAGGAGTATCTGTTGTTACGAAACAAGTGGAATTTTGGCGATTTCCTTTTTCTCTGCGTCCGATCTCAACTTGATTACGTTGCCAACAAACTGTGGCAGCGCCGGAACGGTGTCAGTCGCTGCGCAGATTGGGAGGTCATCAGCAAAGCCGATCTCTGCCAGGTACTTTCCATGCTCGCAGTTCTTGATCATTTTCAGAATGTTCTTGCTGTACCCCTTGTACAGGAGTGTAGCAGCAATCGCCGCATCGGCCATGACCAGTTCCACGTCATCGCGCTCATCCAATTTATGGAGGAGCATACCCGCGCAGACCGAGTCCTCAAGCGAAAACATCCCGTTGTTTCCTGCACAGACGACGGTGAAATCCCGGTTCTTCTGCGCGAGGAATTCAAGAACAGACGAGATGTTCACAAACCCGCAGACAACCATATGCAGCGCGTAGCGAGCCTTGTCGATGGCGAATGAACCGTTGGTCGAGCTGAAAATGATCGCCTTGCCTTTCACCTTATCTTCGGAGTAATCCGCCGGAGAGTTCCCGAGGTTGAAGCCCTCGATGATCTTGCCGTTCCGTTCGCCACCGCGCAGGACATAATCACCAAAGAGGTTGCCTGAGATTTTCACCGCCCGTTCCACCGTGGTGACGGGGATAATCTCCTTGGCGCCGTTGTGAAGGGCGGTAATGATGGACGTGCTCGCGCGAAGGACATCCACTACCACAACGGTCTTGTCGCGCAACGAAAGCTCGTCTACCTGATGAGGAGTAAAATGGAGGTCAACACGCATAAAATCTTTTCCGCCAGAGCTATTTCTTGATAAACGGTACCGGGACAACGGTCGCGGCGATTTCTTTGTCTCGAATCATAAGGTGGATCGGCGTGCCGGCCGCAGCGTATTGCTTCTTCACATACCCCATGCCGATCCCCTTGTCTAGCATAGGAGAGAACATTCCTGATGTCACCGTTCCGATCGAGGAACCGTTGGAAGTAATATCGTACCCCTGCCGGGGGAACGCCTTCTCGTCGAGAGCAAACCCAACGAGGCTTCTTGCCAGCCCATCCTGCTTCGCTCTTTGGATCCTTTCCCGCCCAATGAACTCGCCCTTGTCCAGTTTTGTGATCCAACCGAGACCAGCTTCAAGAGGATGGGTCGTTTGATCAATGTCGTGACCGTAGAGGCAGAAACCCATCTCGAGTCGGAGCGTATCCCGTGCGCCGAGCCCGACCGGACCGATGGCGAATTCTTTTCCCGCGTCCATGACAGCGTTCCATACTCGCTCGCCTGAGGCCACATCGGACGGGAAGTAGATCTCAAATCCGAGCTCGCCCGTGTACCCTGTTCGCGAGATCACCATGTCCACGCCCGCCAGCTTGTGCCGGATGAAATTGTAGTACGCAATCGTTGACAGGTCGGCCGAGGTGAGCTTCTGCAACGTTGCAAGCGAATTGGGCCCCTGAACGGCGAGCAAGGAGATATCCTCACTCCTGTTCTTCAACTTCACGTCGCCTGAGACATGCCGTTGCATCCACTCGACGTCCTTAACAATGTTGGCAGCGTTAATAACCAACATGAAGTGGTCGCCCATGTGGTACACGAGAAGGTCATCCACGATGCCGCCATCGTCGTAGCACATTGCAGAGTACTGAACTTTCCCTTCGGTCAGCTTGGAAGCATCGTTGACGGTGATGCGCTGGACAAACTCAAGCGCATCCCTTCCCCAGATTTCCACTTCGCCCATGTGAGAAACATCGAACAATCCCACTCGTTCGCGCACAAGTTTGTGTTCGTCAATGATGCCATTGTACTGGACCGGCATCTCATAGCCGGCAAACTCGACGATTTTCGCGCCGAGCCGTCGATGAATGGAATGAAACGCTGTTCGCTTGAGATTCGCCACGACTACTTGAACTGGTCGGTGATGTCTTTCCCCTGTTTGACGGAAATGACTCGGAACTCGCCAACAGGTATCGCAGTATCTTCTTCGAGCGTGATAAGGACAAAGTACTTCCACATAATTTTCCGGAGCCGATTCATTACGCCGTCGGTCAACGTCGCAGCCACTTCTGGATTAACCAGAAGTCGTAGGCGCGATTCGTGCGTTTCTGTCTTGAATCTGCGGATCCAACGCTCCAGTTGATTCAGTGTCGTCGTGCGAGACTGCACAAGACCCGTTCCTCCGCACGCCGGGCATGCCTCCGTAAAGCTATGGACGATCGACTGGCGGATGCGTTGTCGCGTAATCTGCACAAGCCCAAACTCCGTCATGGGCAACACCGTAACCTTTGCCCGATCCTTACGGAACTCCTTCTTGAGCTCTTCATACACCTTTCGCTTGTTCCTTTCGTCGTCAAGATCGATGAAATCGCAAACGATGATGCCGCCAATATCCCGGAGGCGTAGTTGACGACAGATCTCGCGCGCGGCTTCGAGATCCGTGCGGAGAGAATTTTGCTCCTGCTCCTTCTTGGCCGCGTACCTCCCGCTGTTCACATCGATCACCAGCATCGCTTCGGTCGGCTCAATGATCAGGTATCCTCCACTCTTCAACCAGACCTTGCGACTGAGGGTGGTCTCGATTTCCTTTTCAATACCATACTTGTCGAAGATCGGCTGCTTGTCCTTATGCAATTCGATCTTGTCCAGCAGATGGGCCGAGGTATACCGGATGTACGCGCTGATCTCTTTGTGTAGCTTCTTGCTGTCGATGACAACACGGGATACATCGTTGGAGAAGAGATCACGGATCACACTGGAAGTTGTCGCCATGTCCTTATACAACAGACACGGAGCCTTCTCCGTCTTGACGGTTTTCTCGACCTCGCGCCAGGTCTTGATGAGGTCTTCGAGGTCATTCCGGAATGAAACATCGTCCTTCCCTTCAGCAACGGTCCGAATGATGACACCAAACCCCTCGGGGAGTATACTCTGGACAATCTTGCGCAGCCGGCGTTTCTCTTTGAAACTGCTGATCTTCTTGGAGATGCCGATCTTGCCATCAAAGGGGAGGAGGACAATGTAGCGGCCAGCGAGTGAGACCTCCGAGGTGACGCGAACCCCCTTTTTCCCCACAGGTTCCTTGGTGATCTGGACAATAATATCCTGTCCCTTTTGGAGCTGTATTTCTCTTCGCGGTGGGCGTTGCTGTTCGCGGGGACGGTGGGAAGGTGGCGGTCGCTGTGGGCGGGAAACCTCGGTGGCAGCCGAACTCTGCTCGCTTACATCAGCCGGTTCAGCAATGGCCGCTTTCTCAGTCTCTTCTTCTTCCTCCCCATCGTCATCGTCACCTATCATTGCCGAGTACTCCTCCAGCCGATTGCCAATATCGGAGAAATGGAGGAAGCCGTCCTGGTTCAGACCGATGTCAATGAATGCAGCCTTAATTCCGGGCATCACCTTGGCCACTTTGCCCAGGTACATGTCACCGACCATCTTTTCTTTGTTGGCAGTCTCGACAAAGAGCTCCGCCAACCGGCCGTCCTCGGTAATGGCAATCCGGGTTTCGTTCGCGGCCGCGTTAATAATAATTTCTTTTCTCATACTGAACTGATCGTTCCAACCTTTCTGCTAGGAAATGGATTGTTGCTGAAGAGCCATTGGTTGGGAACGAAGCAGGCAGGCTCCCGGGCCACACCGGGAGATACATTCTGGAAGTTAATTGCACCTCCATCGTTAACCGGACCTATGGCATTGATTTGCTTGTAAGACACGATATATGAGGTAGTAAATCTTTCCCTCATTCAACCCCTGAAATACCTGTCGCTAAGTTAAGAAATATCCGTGCGGTTTGCAACTGGATGGCAGCTGGAAGGGACATTCTCACAAATAGCT